>CALDSM010000201.1 GCA_937923585.1 uncultured bacterium | reverse complement strand
TGCCCGCGCCCAGCACCAGCACCACGTCGCCCGATTCCAGTGCCGGGGCGAGATAGGCGGGCACGGCGTCCATGTCGCCCACCAGTTCGACATGGGCCGCGCCGGCGCGGCGGGCGGCATCCACAATGTTGCCCGAGTCCACGCCCGGCATGGGCGCCTCGCGCGACGGGTAGATGTCGGTCACAATTGCCCGGTCCATGGTCGCCAGCACGCGGGCAAAATCATCGCAGAAGAACTTTGTCCGGCTGTACAGATGCGGCTGGAACACACCAATCACGCGCCGGGGCTGTATCCAGCGGATGGCCTCCAGGGTGCTTGCGATTTCCGTGGGGTGGTGCGCATAGTCCTCAATGACCAGTGCGCCGCGCCGTTCGCCGCACACCTGCAGGCGCCGCTGCACACCGTCAAACAGCCGCAAACCGTCGGCGATGCGGCTGAAGCGCATTCCCAGGCACAGCCCCACCGCACAGGCCGCCAGCGCGTTGAGCACGTTGTGCGCACCCACTGCGTTGATCTCGGCCGTGCCCAGCAGGCCCGAGGCGTGCAGCCGGTCATCATGGCACACCACCTCGAAGCGGGTGCGCATGGAGGCCAGTTGGGCCGCCTTGGAACCGTTTGAAACACCCGGCACAATGGTGATGTTCCGGCCCTGAATGGAGGTGCCCTCCCCCACGCCGTACGTGATGCAGACGCTCTCGATATCCTTCACGATGTCCCGCGTGTTGGGGTCGTCCCCGCACACGATGCTGTAGCCGTAGAAGGGTATGCCGTTGCAGAAATCGGTGAAGGCGCGCTTGATGCGGTCCACCGTGCCGTAGTATTCGAGGTGTTCGGCGTCAATGTTGGTGACCACCGCGATGCTCGGGTGAAGCCGCAGGAAGGAGCCGTCATGCTCGTCGGCCTCGGCCACCAGGTAGTCGCCGGTGCCCCAGCGCGCGTTCGTGCCGCTGCGGTGCAGGATGCCGCCGACGATGCTGGTTGCGCCGATGTTCGCCACGTCCATGATGGCGCTGATCATTGAGGTGGTGGTTGTCTTGCCGTGGGTCCCCCCCACCGCCACCGCGTGCGGCTTGAGCCGCATCAGGTCGGCCAGCAGACTGCTGCGGTGAATGACCGGCGTGCCGCGGCGCTTGGCCGCCTCCACCTCGGGATTGTCCTGTGGAATGGCCGCACTGACCACAAGGATGTCGGCGTCGTCAATATTTGCCGCCTCGTGCCCCTCACGGAACCGCAGGCCGCAGGTCTCCAGCCGCTCCGTGATTTCCGACGCCTTGGCATCGGAACCGGAGACATCATAGCCGAGATTGAGCAGTATTTCGGCGAGTCCGCTCATGCCGATACCGCCCACACCGACAAAATGGACCTTGCGTTTCAGGCCGTTCAAAACACACCTCCATACCCAACATCTTGTATGTGGTCAAGAGTATACCACAACCGGGGCACAATAAAAAGTGGCCTGCAGAAAGGGTCTTGTGCTGCAATCGCTGGTCTTGGTGCCGAACAGCCCCTGTTCCCTGGCTCCCCGTCGCGCATTGGAAATGACTGGAAAAACCTTCAGTGGTCCCCTGTCAGGACAGAAGGTGGCAACATGGTTCGTACCACCTCGCGAACCCTCCTCGCCATTGTCAAAGCATCGGACGCCTCCTCAAGAGCGATTGGCTCCCAATCCCCCGGATAGCGGCCTTCGACGGAATACCGGTTCAGCGGTTGCACCTGTTCCACCCGAAGTGGCAATCCACCGACCTCTTCCGCCAAGTTTAGCAGTACAACGAGGTCATGTGTTCTGGGAAAGGCGGTGTTGCGGAAGATGAGAAATGCCTTAAGGTATTTTTCGGCGCATTGCTGACAGTGAAAACAAACCGTGTCAGTGGGGCAATTCTCCCTCATGCCCAACACGCACTCTGCATTGCGCAGGTCGTTGTCCGCCTTTTCTATCCAGCGGCGCGCCTCAACACAAGACTCAGGCAGCCCGTTCATAGATGACCCTGCCTTCGTGAACGGCCTCGCAGATGATCGTGCCAATGACGTTCCTTTGGCGTTCGAACTGGTCAGGGGTGACCACAATCACGTCGAGGGGTACGGTTCGGTCGGCAAGGGCAAGGTCGATCTCGTTGGCTTTGGCGCGCCGGGAGCCTTCGAGGGGCATGACAACGAGAAGGTCAAGATCGCTGTCGCCCGTCGGGGTTCCGCCGGCATGGGAGCCGAAAAGGATAATTCTCTCCGGGTGAAAATGCAGCACGATCCGCTGCACCATATCATCCAGCGCCTGCGTGACTCTTGCTTCCGTCATAGTGCCCGCACCCTTTCAGCCCCGGCAGAATCCACCATTTTGGCTCGGGGCAAACCGGCAATGGTTCCCTGCAACGCAGTCATTTGAGCATACATTCGCGTTGGGCGTCAACCGCAAAAGGAAGTAAAAGGGCGAATGCGGGTCAGGCCTTGCGGAGAACTATGCGCCTGCTTTCGTCAATCAGTTTCTCGCCCTTGAGGGTCCATTCGATGCCGTCTATCACCCACTGCTCGACCCGCTGAACGAATTCCATGGGGAAGCCCATGAGCGAGGCGATGTCCAGAATCACAGACTCCTCGCCGATGGTGAAGACACCGTCCAACTGGGCCAGCCGGAAGACCTCCTGGAGGACGACCACCCGGCTGGCGGGATTCTGGAACTGCGGAACCAATTCCTCGGGGGTGAGTTCGCCGTCAATTTCGCCGGGGTCCACTTCCAGCAACTCTGCATACTCGCGCAGCAACTCCTGGTAAACCTCCGGTGTGTTGCCGTCCGTCTTGGCAATGTACCAGAGCAGTTCCATCATGGCCAGGCGCTCGTCGCGGTTGAGGCGGTCAATCATGTTCTCTTTTGCCTTTTCTTGGGTTGCTGCAAAGCCCGGGCGAGGGATGCAGTGTCCCGCTGTCCGTGCCGGCGTCTCAGGTGCCGCGCGAGGTGGAAGCCGGCAACCAGCGCCAGTGCTCCCGCAGCGGCCGCCGCCTTGACAAAGCGGCGGGCCTGTGGACTGTTCTTGCGGCCCGTCTTGCAGTACGTGGTGAAATGTTCGCAGTTGTTGGTGAGCGGATGGTAGCCGCGCGTGCCAATCAGGCTTTCTGCCAGCCGCACCGTATCTTCAGCGGGCAGCACCGGTTCCCGATGCTCCACCACCACGGCGTCGCTTCCGTCCAGAAAATCTTCCATGGGGATTCGGCATACGAGGGCGGCCCGGTGGTTTACCGGGTTTCCCGAGAAATGAACCACCGTCCCATCCCCCATGTCTATGGCATGGTGGGTGTAGAGGCCGCCGGCCCGTCTTGCCTTGATGTGGTCACCCATAGCCATGTGCCGCCGGGGTCCTTTTCACTGCGCAAAGCGTGATCATACCACTGCGCGGCGGTGCGATGCATGCGGTATGCCGTTCTCTCTTTGTGCTGCTTGAGGGCGCGGCGGTGGTAATGCGACAATCAGAACCGTCATGGAATCATCTGCAAACAGTCCCGCGCGGACCGCGGAGCGTGTCCTCTTCTACACTGCGGTGCCGGTGTTTGTGCTGGCGCTTTGGCCCTACACGATCAACCCCTGCGAGCCGCCCAAACTGGTTGTCATGGCGTTTCTGACGCTGTGCTGCGCTGTGCTGGCGTTCTTTGATACCTCTGAGAGTGTCCGTGGGTCCCGCGAAGGCGCGAGCATTTCCGCCGGCCGTTCGGGCGGGGCGGGCCTGCGCGGGCTGCTGCTGCTCTGGCTTGGCTGGCAGCTTGTCTGTGGATTGGCCTCAACGCTTCCCGAGAACAGCCTGCGGTCATTGCTGCAACCCGCGCTATGGGTGCTGGCCGCACTGGCCGCGCGAAGGGCCTTTTCCGACGCCGTCCATGCATGGCGGCTGGCCGCGGTAATCGTGGGCGCACTGACTGCGGCAAGTCTTTACGGTTTTGCGCAGCATTTCGGATGGGACCCTTTCCCGTGGGGCTCGAAGGATATTGTGGAATACCGGGGCCTGCCTTCCACCTTCGGCAATCCGAATTTCGCAGGCCACGCGCTGGTGCCGGGCATTCTGCTTGCGGTTGGATTGGCAACCCGACCTCGCGGCCGTGTTCCGGCAATTGCCGCACTGATCATCATGACGACCCATTTGTGGCTCACGGGCATGCGGGGGGGACCGCTTGCGTTGGCGGCCGCCGCTGTCTTGTTCGGTTCGTGGTGGCTGTCGGGACGGGTGCTGGGTGCCCGGGGCGGCAGGATTCCGCTGGCGCTGCTGCTCGCGCTGCTGGCGGGGCTTGCCGCGACGTGCGCGGGCATCGCGGCCTACAGGATGACCCACGATACATGGATGCCCATGTCAGACAGTTCGCTGGACCTCCGGTACAACAGTGTGTACGGCGCCTCGCGGATGCTGGTTGAACATCCCCTGACCGGGATTGGACCGGGTAATTACGAGCGTCTGGTCGCGGACTGGTGGACACCCTTTGAACAGCGCTGGTATGCGGTCCGCGGGCTCAGAAATGATCACGTTCACTTTGAACCCCTGGAGGCCGCCGCTGAAGGCGGCTTACCAGGACTGTTTCTCCATCTGCTGCTCTTCACGTGGGCATTACTGGCGGGGCTGCGGCTTGCCCGTGACGGGACAAATGCCGAGCTGAAGCGCTTTGGTCTGATGACGGCATTGTGTGTCGTCGCAATGGGCGTGGACGGCCTGTTCGGATTCAACCTGCACGTGCCGGTGTCTGCATGCCTGCTTTTCGTCCTGGTTGGCGTGCTCGATGGACTCATCGGGGCCACCCTCCCCCCCGTTTGCCAACGCAGTTCCTTTCTCGGATTCGCCGGAAAGGCATTTGTGACGGCGCTTGCGGTGGCAGTGCTTGCAGGGTCACTGTTGCGATTTCGCGCCGATGCGGCGGCGTTGCGCGACCAGGGAATGCAGGGTCAGATGGGTGCTCTGTCTGTCGACGACCCCGGCTTCCAGGGGGTGAAGAACGCCTTGCTGCAGCACGCGCTGAAAGACCGCAGGGACTTTCCGAATGACCCGAGGTTCCCGGCGTTCTTGGGGCGGGGATGCATGGCCGCCGGCCATTTCACGGCGGCCGAAGATGCATTCAAGGATGCATTGGTGAAATATCCGGCCAATCCGGACCTGCTTGCAGACTTGTCCAGGGCTTTACACGGACAGGCCGCCGAACATGCGGCAAGGGGAGACTGGCGGGGCACAGCCTTCCTCTTGCAGCGGGCTAAAATTGCCGCTGAACGCAGCCGGAAACTCTGTCCTGATCTGGCCGCGCCCCATGACGCGCTGTGGCGCATCGCCGACTTGCGCGCAGAAACGGCCCGGCAAATGGGCTTGGACGGCAGGGCGCAAGAGGAGCGGACCGTCCTTGAAGCCCGCGCCGCGCTTCAGTGCGGCGTTGAAGACGTCGCACCGGTCTACCGCACGCTGGCACGCATTGCCCTTCGTGCCCAGGGGCGCGACGAGGCGGCCGACTGCATTGGCCGGGCACTCGACGCCGGACCCGCCTCTCCCGAGACATGGGCGCTGGTGGGCGTATTTGAGCAGGACATTCAGGGCCATTTGAAGCTGCTTGACGCCGTTTCCCGCGCGTACGCGGTGCTCCGGCAACTTCCATCCCAACGTCCCGTCTTTCTGCTAGCGGCCTGGTGGATGATGCGCACGAATTCCGAATGTTCAGGCATGCCGCTCGCGGTGGCCCGCGATGCCGTTCGCACTGCGCCGGACGAACCCGGAGCATGGGGCCTGCTGGCCAATACGCCGGAGGGGGCCATGGATTTGGCCAGACTGATCTGCGCCGAAAAGACTCAACTGGCCGCGGAGCGGCCCGATGCATTTGCGCCCGCGCTGGTGGACACGGTTTGCGCCGATCCGCCGCCTGCCGCGGAGGTCATCATCCAAGCCGCCTCCACCTTTGCCAAGAATACAGTCAACCTGGGCGGACCGGCTCTCAAAGACCGCGTCAGGCGGGAGCTTGCCTGGGGCGTGCCCTTGCTGAAGCGGACCGCTGTGAAATGCGGGGCAACGCCCGCCGATCTATCCCGAATCCTGGCCTCCTGCGCGGACGTGTATGGCGCCGCGGAGATGTGGACCGAGGCGGAAGCCGCCTGCACGGAGGCACTGCCCGCTGCGGAGCCCGATGCACAAGTGACGCTTCAGTTGCTTCGCTCCCGGGCGCTTGAGCGGCTTTCGCGCAGGGAGGAAGCGCTCGCCGCCGCCCGTGAGGCGGCACAACGCGCGCCGGGCAGACTCGATGTCCAGTGGAATCTTGCGCAGCGGCTGTCCGAATCCGGCATGGACAAGGAAGCCCAGTTCGTCTACAAGATGCTGCTTCAGGCGGTGCCACCGAACCGGCCGGAATATGGCCGCATCGCAGACGAATGCGCCGGTGTTCTGCAACGGCTTCAGGCGTCCGCACCGGGAGCGTCACCATGAATTCCAACTCCAGAATTGCCGGTGGCCTGCTGGTCTGGAGCATTCTCCTTTCCCTCGCCGGGGGGCTCGCCTTAACCGCGGGGGCCGCATTCTATGCGCAACGAGGCGGCGCGGTCCTCGCACGAGTCAACGATGCAGTTCCACGGCTCTTTGTGGTGGAGGCGGCGCGGATGAGCCGTGCCGGAGAGTCGGACAAAGTGCTGGCCCTGTACGACAGAGCGTTGCAGGCGGGCTTTGGCCACCCCCCGGACAAGAGCAGGACACTGGCCTTGAAAGGCCTGATCCTCTGGGATCAGGGACGTGTCCGGGAAGCGGCCGAAACGTTGTCAGCGTCGGCATCGGGAACCGCTCCGGATTTCCGGGGTGCCCGTGCCCTGGTGGAGGCATTGCTTCACCTGAAGCGCCTGGATGAGGCGCAATCCGCGGTGCGTCGCGGGCGTGAAGCGCAGGGAGAGACGGCCGAACCGCAGGTCATGGCCGATATCCTTTACTGCAAGGGCCGTGTTGCGCAGGAACGGGGGGACTTGAAGGCTGCGCGCGGTGCTTATGAGGAGAGTGCAGCACTGGTTCCGCGCGGACTGGCAGACTATGCGCTGGCCTTCATGTGTTTTGATGGCGGGGATCTTGCGGATGCCAAGAGGCACTTGGAGGAGTTTCTGCTCGGCGGCGCGACGGACGCTGAAGCGGAAAGCGCCCGTGAACTGTGCCGAAGGCTTGAATCCCCCCCACCGCCTTTGGAATAAACAACGAGTGCGTTGACCCTGCGGGCAGGGCCAACGCACCCACAGATTGCGCTTGCTGCGTTCTTCCGCTGATTTTCAGATGCCGAGACCGGTCAAACCGGTCCCCGTGGAGGTGCTGGTGTTCGAGCCGGTCGAACTGGTGCTGCCGCTGGGGCCGGTGGACTTCCAAGGCTGCTGCCGCGGAACGAGCAACAACCGGTCAATGATGGCCGTCGTGCTTTCCAGCTTAATCTGATAGTTGCTGATCTGCGCGGTGGCGGGAACGCGGCTGACTGCCGTCAAGTGTCGGATCGCTTTCATATGGGGAACTCCCTCTTGCTGGTATTTACATGGTCATCTGGAAGATAAATTCAATTGCCTGGTCAACCAGCCGTTCGAGGAAGGTCTTGAACGCCTGGAAGTTCGACTCCGTCGTTTGGGCCATCTGAGGCTTGCGCGTGATAAGCCGGGTATGCTTCATCGTTACTGTTCTCCTTCCCGCAAACCGCTATCTTCGCGGGAACAAAACCTTGTTTCCAACCCACAGCGTCGCCGCAGGACTGCGTAACGCCACCATATTCATAGCATGCGCCGCACAATTTGTCAACTGTTTTTCTCAAGACGAGGCTTTTTTCCATCCGGACTTTGCAGAGTTGACAAAGGTTTGCGGGTTCAACAGACGGAATGTCATCCTGGTCCGAGGCTGTTTCTGACTTTCTCTGTCATACTCGAGGGTGCGCGTGCAAAACAAGTCTCCCTGTTTGCCTGTAAAGACTGCCGTCAAGCCCCATTGGGGCCAAGTCGTGAAAAGAGAGGTGCAAATGAGCGAGAATGGCTTGCGTGAAAGGAAGTACAGCCATCATAATATTGTCCGTTGCTTGAGGAATGGCCATGGGACTGCCGGAAATCCTTGTCTCCGAAGAATTTGAGGCGCGTGCATCGGGACGAATGCGTCTGCTTGTGCGTTGCGTGGGTGCGGATGCGATTGCCCAGGCACTCACTACCGGGGAGAACTGCACACCACTCCAGCGGGATGAGAGGGGGGCGTTGCTCAGGTTCCCGTGGGCGGAAGGACGCGACGGACTCGTGCGGATCTGCCACCGGGGTGGTTTCGTTGCCAGGCTGCTCGGTGACCGCTATCTTTTTGTAAACCGGCCTGGCCGGGAATTTATGGCCCATTGGTGGGCCGAACATCGCGGGGTGGCGGTGCCGCGGCTGCTTGGCGTCCGATGGGAAAGGCACGGGCCCTGGTTTCGGGGCGCCTTGGCCACGGAATGGTTGCCGGGGCCGGACCTTCTGGCTTGGCTGCGCGGCCATGAGACGGAGGAGCACCGCTCGGAGCGCGCCCGAATGATGCAGGAAGTCGGGGTTTTGGTCCGTGACATGCATTGGCGCGGCGTATGGCACGCGGACCTGCAGGTTAAGAATGTGGTGATTGCGGACGGTCACCCCCGTCTGATAGATCTGGACCGCGCCGCGATTGGCGGCATGCCCGGCGTGGTGCAATGCAGCCGCAATCTGTTACGCTTTCGGCGTTCCTTGGAAAAGAACAATCTTCCGGAT
>CALDSM010000200.1 GCA_937923585.1 uncultured bacterium | reverse complement strand
GCGGATTGCGGCAGGACGTGTTTGCGCCTGACGCGGAGTTTCTGGCAGAGACCGCGGGTGACTGGCGGGCATTTCTGTCCGAAGACGGTGATGCTGGCGAAGTGGAACGGTTGCGCGCACACACCCGCACGGGGAACCCCCTCGGCGGCGTTACGTTCCTCAACCTGCTTGAAACCTATTTGAAGCGGCCAGTACGTTCGCGCCCGCGCGGCCGTCCGAGAAAAGAAACGGGAGGGGGATAGAAAATGGGAAACGTCCCCATTTTCCCCCAATTGTTGATTGAGATTGAGGAGCCGACTAAAATGCGCTACAAGTCAATCAGGGTTATCATACTTCTACTCGGCTGTAGTCTAGTGGGTCTCTTTCTTGTGGTTAGCCAAGGGGAGCGGAAGGTGCCTATGCTGAAGGAACAAGTCATGCTAAATGTTACTCAGCGTGCTATTTCTCCGTCACTGTCTGGTGCGGTCGTTGAGCAGAAGAACAGTGCCATTCTCCAAGTAATGGAATCTGTGCACCGCCTTGCGAATCCGAGAGTGATACCGCCATTCTTGCCAGTAAATTATGGGATTATGACGGCTGGCTTGCAGCGCATTGCAGAAGACGGAAAGGAAGTCAACGGACGGTTGCGTAGCGACCTTGTGCGGCGCGGCGAATCTGCGGGCGTAGGTGCCGTTGAGGAGAAAAACGGAATTCACTATGACATCAATTTCAAACGAGGGACTAGAGCCTTTGACCAATGTACTCGTCGCAACTTCTTCTTCGAAAAGGACAAGATCGTGCTTGTCGCCCGTGTGGAAAACGATGATACCGGTGATTATCTGTATCTTGGTTCCGACGGTCTAGCCTGTTACGTTACGACAGAACGGGAGTCAGCTACCATCGTGCTCATGCAGGATGCGGTTGCACTGCGCGCTTTTTCCTACGTCCGAAAACCATATCCACAGCCTCCCGGTTTGGTATCTGTACCAAAATTCATTCCAACACCGATAGACATTTCCCGCTTATAGAGGTTGAGTTAAACAGAGACAGCGGGGAATGGCGCTAACTTATGGGGGGATAATGGGGATAGGGGGACGCGTCCCCTATTTCACGCCTATTTCACATTGGCCTTATTCCAGGCGGGCGACACTCCACGTGCGTCAGTGCTGTTCGGAAGCGTCCCTATCTCCGTTGGGCGGCGTGAAGGGTTTGTCATGGGCAAGGGCCAGCAGGAATTCCCTTGTCGTGCCGCCGTCCCAGGCCGCAGACCCCAACTGTTTGAACACAACCTCACCCTCTTTTGACAGGATCATCGTTGTGGGAAATGCCGTTATCTTGAGTTTCTTCTTTGCCGGCTCATCCAGGAGATAGACGGGGGCTTTGTGGGGATTGTCCTGTAGGAACTTCGTGACCTCCGCCTTCTCGTTGTCTGCGGCGAGAATGAACACCACTTCGGGATCGTCCTTTACGGATTCCCAAAGTGCCTCCAGGTTGGGCATCTCCATGCGGCACGGCCCGCACCATGTGGCCCAGACGTTGAGAAACACCGTCTTTCCCCGCAGCGCGCCCAGAGTGACGGTTTCGCCCTCCAGGCTTGTGAACGCAACTGCTGCCAGCGGATCTTTCTCCTGGACATAGGGCAGTGCGGGAAACGTGAGGTCCCTGTCCGGCCGCAGCGCCTTCTTTGCTGCACCGTCAGACGGGCCCAGGCCTGGGAAAATGCGCTGGGCGAACCCCCTGACGGGGTTTGCGACGACATCAAACTCGGGCAATTCCGCAACAAGGCCCACGAGAACAATGACCAGGCACACATTTGCGGCCGATCTCAATCCCTGCCACCGGCCTATCAGGGGAAGGCCGGGGAACAGGAGTTGCAGCAGTCGCCCAAGACTGAGCAGAAAAAGGCTGACACCCCACACCGTTCCAATTACCAGGGCCACCCCCATGACACTGTACCCATACACCCGCGCCCGGAGCGTGCCCTCCCAGTATGATCCCGCGCCATACCGGGCAAACATGTACCACAGGCCGACCACGGCGGACAGGGAAATCAGAACAACAATCGCATGCATTCCAATGGACAGTCTTCTCATGCGTCCTCCTGTGGAAGATTCGCGTCTCATCGTGATGCTGAAACACCGCTTCGCCCTTCAGCCCGCCTCCACCTCGGCCAGCGCCAAATCCTGATAGGCGTGGAAGAGCCTGTGGCAGAAACCGTCCCACTGCTCGCAGACCGCCAGCGTCTTTTCGCTCATCTCCATCAGGCTCGGATGGGCCACGAGTTCGGTTAGTTCTTTCCCGAGGTCTCGGACCACCGCCCCGTCGGCACCCTTCAGCAGATGCGCGACGAAGTCGGCGGGCGGATACCATTCGGCCACCCGCTGGAGGTCGCGGTGAACCTGGGTCAGCAGCGTGTTTCTCGGCCCTTCCCACTGCTCGTTGATCACCGCGTCGCGGAAGAGCCGCGGCAGCGACGAGAAGTCCTCGATGACCCCGTGGCCGGCGAAGACGCTGATGGCGTTGTGCAGCACGTCTATGCAGTCGCGGGTGGTACACATCTTCTGGAGCATGATCAGTTCGCGCACGTCGAAGCTGTCCCTGCGCGCCTCCGGCGACGCGTCCTTGGGCAGTCCGCCGATGAGTCCGCCCTCTAACTGGAAGGTTGCGCCGTACACCTTGAACGCGCCCGCGGTGCTCCGCCGCGCGTCGCGCTCCATGCCCCGGATCTGGTTGGCCAGCAGCGGGAACTGCCCGATGGGCTGCCCGAACGCGGTCCGGAACTCCCCGTACTTGGCGGCTTCACGGGCGGCGCGGGCCATGCTCGCCGCGCCCGATATGCCCACCGTCAGCCGCGACGTCGTCAGCACGATGCCCACGATGTTCGCCACGCCCCGGTCCATCGGCCCCACGGGATAGCCAATCGCGCCGTTGTAGGTGAATTCCGCCGTGGGCAGTTCACTGGTGCCCATCTTCCACTTGATGCGGTCAATGGTGTAACCGTTGCGAATTTCACGGGCCTTGTTGCCCGGTAGCCACGCAGGCACCACGAATATCGAGGTGTCCTCGCAGCCGGGGCGTTTCCCTGTGACCAGTGCATAGTCCGCATGCGCCACGGAGCAGAAGAACTTCGTGCCGTACAGCCGCCAGACCCCGTCCTCCTCCACCGCCTCCAGCACGCCCGCGGGAATGTCCGACCCGCCCTGGATCTCGGTCACATACTGTCCGCCGATGGCGAAGTCCCCGTCTATGCCCTCCTTGCAGTGCTCCAGAATGCGCAGCGTCTCGGGCGTGTCCGCAAAGCGGTCCAGCAGCACGATCAGGCCCTCCGTGCACACCATCGGGCAGGCCATGCACGCCTCGCCGTTCTCGTGGATGAGAGACTGCTTGACCAATCGCACCCAGGGCCGCGTCTTCTTCGAGAAGAGCGCCTCCGAAACCAGCCCCTTCTCCATGAGTTCGGTCTCGCCGGGCCGCACAATCCGGTCAACGCGGTGGTGGTGCGCGTCGTAATGCACCATAAACGGCCGCTTCTCGGGCCGCGCGCTTGCATCCGAAATGTCGCGCCAGAGTTGGGACACTTTGGGCGACAGCCTGCGCGCCTCCGCGTCGACCAGTTCCCACTCATCCCCCGCAAAATGCCGCGCCGCCTTCTGCAGGAAGGGGTCATCGCGGTAATAGTCGAAGCCGTTTCGCCATTCGAGAAACGCGTCAAAACTGTACGGGTTGTTTCGTGTGGGCAGTGGCATGGCTGGCATCCCCGCAGTGTATGTGTCTCCGATCCGGCGCAAATGGGGGCGTAAACCGCCTGCGGCGGCGCCCGAAAACGATTATAGAACGCCCTGCACCCGGGGTCAATGGGCCGCCGCGCCCGGGGTCCTTGAAATGATCCGCTGTCATGGTCAAGAATGTCGCCAAGGGGAGCGGCGCGTAATTCCATTGAGGAGTTGACCAATGGCAGGCATGGACAAATACCTGATGATGATGGTCGAGCACGGGGCGTCGGACCTGCATTTCTGCACGGGCCGCAGACCCACTTTCCGCAAGGACGGTTCCATCGTGCGCATGCGCGAGGAGGAGGTTGACGAGGAAACCGCAAGGAACCTGCTCTTTGACATCATGCCCAAACACGCCCAGGACGCGTACAACGCCACCCACGACGCCGACTTCGCCTACGAACTGCCGGGATTCGGCCGCTACCGTGTGAACGTGTACCAGGACCACCGGGGCATCAGCGGCGTGTTCCGCCTGATCCCGTCGAAAGTGCTCACCTTCGAGGACCTCCAGCTTCCCACCGCGCTCAAAAAGTTCTGCACGCTGCGAAAGGGGCTTGTGCTGGTGACGGGACCCACGGGCAGCGGCAAATCCACCACGCTCGCCGCGATGATAGACTACATCAACAAGACCCGCTCCGAGCACATCATCACGATTGAGGACCCGGTCGAGTTCGTCTACCAGGAGCACCGTTGCCTCGTGAACCAGCGCGAGGTCGGCACGCACACGGCCAGTTTCAAGACCGCCCTGCGCGCCGCCCTGCGCGAGGACCCCGACATTGTGCTGGTCGGTGAGATGCGCGATTTGGAGACGACCCACATTGCCATCGAAACCGCCGAGACCGGGCACCTCGTCTTCGGCACGCTCCATACAACCACCGCCATTTCCACAATTGATCGCCTGATAGACCAGTTTCCGCCCGATCACCAGCAGCAGATCCGCACCATGCTCGCCGTGTCCCTGAAGGGCGTGGTTGCGCAGAACCTGCTCAAGAAGCGGGGCGGCGGGCGCGTCGCGGCCCTAGAGGTGCTCTTCGTCAACCACGCGGTGTCCTCGCTTATCCGCGAGTCGAAAAGTTCACAGATCATGACCATCATGCAGACCGGGCGCAAGGACGGCATGACCCTGCTCAACCAGGAACTCGCCCGGCTGGTGAAAGCGGGCGTGGTGGAAACCGAGGAAGCCTGGTCCAAGTGCGTGGACCGGGACAATTTCGTCAAGACCCTGGAGGCTGCGGGCATTCCATTCAACCCGCCCGCGGACGATGACTGAACCCACCGCGGCACACCGTCCAGCCTGCCACTGCGCCACCGTACCGCAGGCGTCCCGCCTGCCACAGCGCAGACGATAACTGAACCGGTGACGGGGTCCACACCCGCTCCTCCCGGCCTTCTCCGCCCATACCTTCCATTACCCCCATGCTCCCGCGTGTCCGATGCAGTCCTGCCTGCAAAGGACCCTTTGCCTGTTCAATATAAACGGAACCGTCACCGGAACAAGGTTTCTCCACAGGCAGGATCTCGCGGAAACTGACCCGCCAGGAATTGGACAGGGAATCGGAGCCGGAAGCCCGGTTCCGCAGAACATGGTAAAATTACATATTCTGACCCGAGGGGAGGCGGTTTGGGGGGGCGGAGCCGATGGGATTGGTGGTTGTCTTCACAGGAGGCGCGATGAAGTACAGACTTCAGGATCTGATTGACATCGAACAGTTCCAGGCACTCCAGGACAGGCTCAACGCAATCTATTCCTTCCCGTCGGCCATCATTGACAATGACGGCAGCATTCTCACCGCCACGGCGTGGCAGGACGTTTGCACCCGGTTCCACAGGCAGAATCCGGAATGCGAACGGCAGTGTATCCAGAGCGATCAGTACATCCTCGGCCATCTGGCGGAGGCCAACCCCGCTGTCACCTACCGCTGCCCCCACGGATTGGTGGACAACGCCATGCCCATTGTTGTGGACGGCGAGCACCTGGGAAACTTCTTCACCGGCCAGTTCTTTCTGGAGAAGCCCGATTTGGACTTCTTCCGGGCGCAGGCCCGGCGCTGCGGTTTCGATGAAGACGCCTACATGGAGGCTGTCAAGAAGGTGCCCGTCTGGACCCGGGAGCAACTGGACAGCTACCTCTCCTTTATCAAGGGCTTGATCGGGGTTGTCTCGGAGACAGGCCTGAAGAATCTCCGGGCAATTGAGGCGCGGCGGAAGAGTGAGGAAAGCGAACGCCAGTTCCAGGCAATGTTCGAAACGGCCTCCATCGGCATCGCCCAGGCCGACCCGCGCACCGGAGAATGGTTGCGCGTGAACCAGAAGATGTGCGACATCACCGGCTACACCGCCGAAGAAATGCTTGCCCTGCGCGTTCCCGAGATCACCCATCCGGACGACCGTGGGCGCGACTGGAAATTGTTCCAGCTGGTTGTCCGCGGTGAGGCGCCAAGCTACCGGCTGGAAAAACGCTACATCCGCAAGGACGGCGCGGTGGTTTGGGTGAACGTGAACATGACGGTCATCCGTGACGATGCCGGACAACCGGTGCGCACCATGGCCGCGATTGAGGACATCACCGAGCGCAAACGGGCCGAGGAAGAGGTCCAGCTCCTGAAGAAATCCATAGACCTGCACCATGACGGTGCCTACTGGAGGGATTCGGAGGGAAGGTTTGTCTACGTCAACGGTGCGGACTGCCGGTCGCTGGGGTATGAACCCGGCGAGCTAATCGGAAAGGTGCTCACCGACGTAGACCCGGGCGCAACCCCCGAACGAATGAAGGCGGTATGGGAGCAAATCAAGAAGGACGGCGTCCACAAGGCTGAATCGGTGCTCAGGCGCAGGGACGGCACCGAGTTTCCCGTGGAAATAACGGCCTCCTACGTCCAGTTCGGCGGGAAAGAGTACTCCTGCGGTTTTGCCCGCGACATTACCGGGCGCAAACGCGTTGAAGAGGCGCTTTGGGAGAGCGAGGGGCGGCTGAAGGACATTCTGTTCAGCATGGCCGACTGGGTGTGGGAGGTGGATGCAGAAGGCGTATACACCTACAGTTCACAAAGGGGCCATGAATTTCTTGGATATTCCCCTGAAGAGATCATTGGAATGACACCGTTCGACTTCATGCCTGCCGATGAAGCAAAGCGGGTGGCGCCCCTGTTCGCCGATATCGTGTCCCGAAAGGCCCCCATAAGGAACGTGGAAAACTGGAACATCACACGGGGCGGAGAAAGGATCTGTCTGCTCACCAACGGTGTGCCCATACTGGATCGGGAAGGAAATCTCAAAGGGTACCGCGGCGTGGACACGGACATCACCGAGCGCAAACGCCGGGAGGAGGAGGCGGAATCTTCGCGGGAATACATTACCAATATTGTCAATGCAATCGGGGATCCAGTGTTTGTCAAGGACGAGCAGCACCGCTTTGTGCTGGCCAATGACGCCGAATGCGCCCTGCTCGGATGCCCGCGCGCAGAACTCATCGGCAAGACCGACGCCGACTTCTTCCCGAAGGAACAGGTGGACGTGTTCTGGAAAATGGATGATCAGGTCATTGCCACCGGCCGGGAGAACGTCAACGAAGAGCCCATCACCGATACCCGAACCGGCGAGACCCGGACCATCATCACCAGTAAGACGCGGTATGTGGACCGAAGCGGAAACCGCTTCGTTGTCGGAACCAGCAGCGACATAACCGAGCGCAAGCGGATCGAGGAGGCGTTGCGCAAAAGTGAGGAGATGCTGCGGGAGGCGCAGGGCATCGCGGGCCTGGGAAGCTATGTTCTGGACCTGTCCGCACAGAAGTGGATCGGCTCGGAAGAGCTTGACAGGCTGCTGGGATCGGACAAAACGTACGAACGCTCCATGGAGGGATGGGCGGCCCTGTTTCACCCCGACGACCGCGCCATGATGACCGACTACTTCAGGAACGAGGTGCTGGGCCGCGGCCGGGCCTTCGACAAGGAGTACCGCATCCTCCGCCATAGGGACAAGGCCGAGCGCTGGGTGCATGCACTGGGCAGACTGGAATTCGACGCCCAGGGACGCCCGCTCAAAATGCACGGAACCGTTCAGGACATCACCGAGCGCAAGCGGGCCGAGGCGTCATTTCACCGCAGCCGCCAGGCGTTCAAGGCGCTGGCCGACAAT
Source organism: uncultured bacterium (assembly GCA_937923585.1). Lineage (GTDB taxonomy): Bacteria > Hydrogenedentota > Hydrogenedentia > Hydrogenedentales > CAITNO01 > CAITNO01. Next base: position 11,929 of record CALDSM010000200.1, on the reverse strand, counting down.
GCACCGGACATTGTGGCGCGGTTTGACCGGCAATTGCGCCACCTGTACGTGAGCCCAAGCGTGCAGAAGGCCACCGGACGACCGGTGGAAGACTTCATTGGGAGAACCAACGAAGATTTGGGGATGCCGAAGGATCTTTGTGAAGCGTGGAACACCGCCATCAACGCCGTGTTCGTTTCGGGCAGGCAGCAAAAGACCGAATTCGCCTTTCCGGCGGATGACGGTCATATGGCGTTTAGCACCCTCCTGGTCCCCGAATTCGCGATGGACGGATCCGTCGAGAGCGTCCTGTCCGTTTCGCGCGACATCACCGATCTCAAGAAGGCCGGCGAGACACTGCGGGAAAGCGAGCAGAACATGCGGTACATCGTGACGCACGATCCCAGCGCAATAGCCGTGTATGACCGCAATCTCCGCTATATTGCCGTCAGCAAAAGATATTTGCAGGATTACGAGGTGGCGGAGGAGGACATCATCGGCAAACACCATTACGAGGTGTTTCCGGAGATTCCGCAACACTGGAGGGAGGTGCACCGGCGCTGTCTGGCCGGCGCAATTGAAAGAAATGACGACGACTGGTTCGAGCGGCCTGACGGCTCCATTACCTACAATCGCTGGGAATGCCGGCCCTGGTACCAGGCGAACGGGGAAATCGGCGGCATTATCACCTATACCGAGGTCACGACGGAACGCAAGCTGGCAGAGGCGGAGAAGGCCAAACTCGAAACCCAGCTTCATCAGGCGCAAAAGATGGAATCCGTGGGCCGACTGGCGGGCGGCGTGGCCCACGACTTCAACAACATGCTGGCGGTCATCCTCGGGCATGTGGAACTGGCCCTCAACCAGGTGGACCCGCTCCAGCCGCTCCATGCCGACCTGGAGGAGGTCCACAAGGCCGCTCGCCGTTCCGCCGACCTGACCCGCCAACTGCTGGCCTTTGCCCGCAGGCAGACGGTTGCGCCCCGGGTGCTGGACCTGAACGACACCGTCGTGGGCACACTCAAAATGCTGCAGCGGCTTATCGGCGAGGACATTCACCTGGAATGGCACCCGTCGGCAAATCCGCAGATAGTGAAAGTGGACCCGTCGCAGATTGACCAGATACTCGCGAACCTGTGCGTCAACGCCCGCGACGCCATCGCCGACACGGGCAGGATCACCATTGAAACGGCGGACAGGTCCGTTGACGCGGAATACTGCGCCCGCAATACGGGCGCGGAACCCGGCGAGTATGTGGTGCTGACCGTCAGTGACGACGGCTGCGGCATGGACAAAGAGACGCTGGACAACATCTTTGAACCTTTTTTTACCACCAAGGGAGTGGGCGAGGGGACCGGCCTTGGGTTGGCCACGGTGTACGGCGCCGTCCGGCAGAACAACGGGTTCATCAATGTCTACAGCGAACCGGGTAGGGGGACGACCTTCGCGGTCTATCTGCCCCGGCATGGGGGCGTGACTGGGAACTTGCAGATGCAGGGCGGTCCCCCGCCGGCGCCGCGCGGGAATGAGACCATTCTGCTGGCGGAAGACGAACCGTCCGTCCTGAAACTGGCCACGAAACTGCTCCAGGAACTGGGTTACACCGTGCTCGCCGCGCGAACGCCCGGCGCCGCCCTCGAAATCGCACAGGAGTGTCCCGGCGAGATACACCTGCTGATTACCGACGTGATCATGCCGGAGATGAACGGGCGGGAACTGGCCGCCCGCCTCTCGCAGAGCCGCCCGAAGATCAGGCAACTCTTCATGTCCGGTTACACCGCCAACGTCATCGCCCACCATGGCGTGCTGGACGAGGGTGTGCAGTTCATCCAAAAGCCCTTCTCAGCAGCCGACCTTGCCGTAAAGGTCCGGAAAGCCCTGGAAGGCCAATAAGCGCAAACTGCAAAAATGTCCCGCCCGGCAGCAACTGTGCTATTCTTTTTGCAGACGGCCTGTTGGGAGCCGTCCAGAAAAGGAGGCAATGATGCGGGTGGCGGCAAACAGCAACTTCGCAGCGCGCGGTTTCTTCGGGTGCGCAATCCTGGTGCTCTCCGTCTGCGGGCAGGCATTCACAGCCGACCCGGCCAATCCGGCTGCGCAGAGCCCCGCTGCCGCGCCGGATGCCAAGGCGGTCGCCGACCCTGTCAAGGAGGAATGCTGCGGCACCGGCGGTGAGACGGAGGATGAGTGGCAGAACCGCTGGTTCGTCAAGTGGGGGCTGGCCAACGTGCATGCGCGGGTTCAGGAGTCGGACAACGAGATTGACCGCCAGCTCAACAAGCCGTTCAGCCTGCTGATCCCCGGATGGGACCGGCCCAGCACGTTCAAGAACATGAGCGACAACTGGGGGCTCTTTGACGCGCACCTGGCGCTGGGCCGCGACATGGGCCCCAAGTGGTCCTGGTTCGTGGACGTGGGCGGCATTATCGGCAAGCAGAAGAACAAGGAGAACTACCTGTTTCCCCTGCCGCTGAACATAAGGGCGGATTTCGGAAGGAAGCTGTGGTTCGTAGCGGCGGGTGTTGACTGGTACCCGTGGGGAAAGCCGGTGCTTGAGCGGGATCCGGAACGCTGCGCGGTCATGAACGCGCTGCGGTCCAGCAGGCCCTTCCTTGAGGCGGCCGTCGGTTTTGTGGACGCCTTTGAAACGGCCACGGTGCGGATCAAGATTCAGCACCTGGCGCCGACGCTAAAGGTAAAGCAGTACCTGCACCATCCGACGGAGTACATCAGTCCGCGCATTGGCGTGGAAATACCGTTTGGGCAGAATGATTCGGCCATACTTGCCGCGGGCTATCTCTTCTTTGACCGCCACGAGACGGACTTCAACAACGTCTCGCTGTACATGATGCATTCCCACAAATTCTAGAAGCTGTCCAAGAATCCATCCTGCAAACAACGGTCTTTATTCAAGACCTGCTTGGCCCGTCATCCCCGCGAAAGCGGGGACCCAGAGTTCCCGAGCAGAACCATGGATTTCCGCTTTCGGGGCCTTCCGAAGAGATCCGGCACTTGCATAGTCGGCTACACATATCGGAGAAGCCGTCTCCTCCCTGTCATTCCCGTGAAGACGGGAATCCAGGCTTTTCAAGGACTTACGTATGCGCGCGGAGTCCTGGATTCCCGTTTTCACGGGAATGACGGAAGGCATGGTTTTGGAAGGTCCGCTTTCGCGGGAATGACGGTGATACGATCCAATCCCGCAGGTCTCGGGGGGGCGCGATAAATGGAGGTTCCGGGATAGCCTCTAGATTACGGTGGGACCGGCCTCAGCGGCTCATCTGGGGAAATTGGCCGAACTCAGATTCGCGCCGCGGAGATAGGTGCCGCACAGTTTCGCGCGGTTGAGATTGGCCACGTCGAGGCGCGCCTCCCACAGGTCGGCGCCGCGCAGGTTCGCCTCCTGCAGGTCCGCCCCCTGAAGACAACTGAAACTCAGGTTCGCCGTGCTCAGGTCCGCGCCCAGAAGACCCGCGCACGTAAGATTGGCCCCTCTCAGATTCGCGCCCTGGAGGCTCGTGTAACTAAGGTCCGCGCCCCACAGGTCAGCCCCGCTCAAATCCGCATCATTGGAACTGGTTTCGCTCAAATCCGTGTAGCCCAGTTTTGCCCCGCTAAAGTTCGCGCCGTTCAAATGCGCGTCACGCAAATTCGCCCCGCGCAGGTCCGCGCCGCGCAGGCTGGCAAAGCGCAGGTCCGCGCCCCCGAGATTCGCCCCGCTCAAATCGGCCCCGCTCAAATCGGCGCGGCCCAAATCCAAGCCGCTCAAATTGGCCCCGCTCAGGTTTGCCTCACGCAGGTTTGCCCCGCGCAAATGTGTGCCCCGCAGGTTCGCCCCCCGGAGGTCGGAGCCGCTCAGGTCGGGCCGCGCCGTCTCCTTCGCCTTGATCCGTAGAAAACCGATCAACTCACTCCGTGTAAATCCCGCAAGCCTCGTGTCCATGACTACGTTCCTATCCCTGATGTTCCGGCCCATGAATTGGATAAGTGCCGTATATCTAACGTTCGGTATATTCTGACACAAACCACAAAAAAGCGCAATAGGCTTATTAATCACATATTTCACTAAATTCCAGAAAAGCCGGACGGGTGGGTTTAGGTACACCGAGAAACCCGAAGTTGAGCGGGAAGTACTGACCGGAAAAGGACTTGCGGGTTGGGCACCCTGGGAGAATTGGGGGCATCTCAGTGCAAGAGGAGCAACCGGGTTTCACCAAGCGCCAAATCAAGGTCCAGACGGGTCACGCTTTCTGTCACGAATTCGCCGGTCAGGGCATCGCTCACCGTGCACGTGCGCGGCAGGAACAATTCCTTTCGTCCGGCGGTGGTCGCGGTGATGCTCAGGAAACGGCCATCGGTTAACACCATGTCATCACTGTGACAGTAAACATGAACACCGGAAACGGACAGGATGTTGCGCAGCAGCCGTGCAGGCACATGCAGCGCGCCGATATACACGCGCAATCCGTCTGCAGTCTGCTTGGCGGCTGCGGCCACGCCGCCGGAGGGATTGCGCGCGATGACTTCCGCGCCGGGTTCGTCCGCAACCCACACGGGATCAAGCAACGTTTCGCAGCGGAAGGGTTCGGTGAGCCCTGAGGCCAGGCCGTGCTCCGTCTGCTCAGGAACAACCCTGCCGGGCGCAGGCGTGCCGCGCCGCAGTTGGATGCCCGTCATCTGCGACATGTTTACGTCACCGGCGGTGTCGTTCAGGAAACCGCCGCCGTAAAACCACACCGTCGTCGCGCCGCGCACGGCCTTGAGCACGGCTTCGCGCTGACTGTCGTCAAGGCGGTAACAGTTCTGAAAGAAGTAAACCTTTGCGGGCGGGACTCTGCCCGCCACGAGGTCGCTGAGCAGGTATATGCCGAAGGGTGCTCCCATACGGAAGTACTGGCTGCGCATCTCATACACCAGCGGACAGGCCAGTTGGATGGTGCAGGCCGCGTAAGCGGGGCTCTCTTCGTCCACGATCAGCGCCACATCGGGATTCCATTGGGCGGGCTCGGCCAAATGTCCCTGGTAGAAGCGCTGGAGCGTGCCGATGTTTTCCCACAGTTCCCTGCCGTTCAGCCAGCCGATACCGCCGAGGTCCATGTACCACGATGCCAGCCGCCGCGGAAAGAGCTGCGCGAAATTGCGCCGGTGTACCCAGCGCGTGCCCTCAAGCGTGTCCACGCGTCCGAAACCCGATTCGGCCGGGGTCAGGTGCGTGCGCGTGTCGTCCTCGTTCAGCCACAACTTTCCGTGGCCGCGCACGCTGTCCACGGCGCTCATGAACATGCCCGCGCCGCCCTGTTCACGGTCAAGGTACGAAATGGGCGAGCACAAAATGTCCACATCGGGGCAGTCGAGCATGCGCGCCATGGCGAGGTGGCCGCTGTTCTGCGGGCCCAGGGGGATGCCGTGCATGTCGAACAGGTAACCGTAGAAGAAGCAGGTCAGTTTCTTGCGCTGGGTTTCCTCCTTGATGACGCGCGCCATCATTTCCAGCGGCGCTTCCATGGCGATTTGCTTGTACCGGTAATAGTCAATGACCGGCCGCTCCGCCACGGGATCGCGAAAGAGCCCGAGTGTGCTCGCGCGCATCTGCGCTGCGGCCGGCACCCGCACCTGCTCGAAAGTCAGGTCCGGATTGTTCCAGGCCTTGCGCAGCGCCTCCGCCGATGCGTATTGCGTCTGCACCCACGCGCGGAACCCCGCGGTCATGGCCGGTGAAAAGTCGGACAGCCGCGGCTCCCAGGAGCGCTCAAAGAACCATTCACCCGTGTGCTGGCCGCAAGGGTGGTAACCCAGGATGTTCTCCCCGTACTTCGCCTCGCAGTGGCGCACGAACGCCCGCAGATGCTCCTGCATCTCCGTGCGCCACGCCTCGGAGGCCACCGACATGCCGACCGTCTGCCCGTCATCAAACAGCAGCCGGTCGTCCGGGTGCCGATCCAGCCATGCCTTGGGCGGATCCATGCCGAAGCGCGGCAGCAGCAGCGCCTGCGGCTCCTGCCGCAGCGTCGTCTCGATGCACCGGTCCACCTCGGCGAAATCCGGCTCCTGTCCCGGTTCGGGCCAGGGCATGCCCAGGCCGAAGCTGTACAGGTGGACACCCGCATCCCGCGCCAGCCGCACCTGCTGCACATAGGGCGAACCGGGGTCCGACTCGGCGGGGTAGATGGTCCACGGCGCGTTGATGTGCAGCATCATGAAGTCCACCGCGCGCGGCCTGTCGGCCTTCATCCACAGCGAGTAGGTGTACTTCTGCATCGCCTTCACCGAATAGCTCGTCTGGAACCAGTGGATATGCATGCGGTCCGTGCCCGCCTTCGTGACATCTACGCGCAGGCTCTGCTTGCCGCTTGTCTTGGTTTCCGTATCAAGCGCCCAGGTCGCTGCCGCCTCGGGACGCTGGAAGAAAGACCAGTCCCGTTCGATGTCCTCCCGCGTTCCCTCAAAATCGCCGTTGCGCGCGAAGTTCTCCGCCGGTGCGTCCGTCTTCTCGCCAGGATAGACATGCACATTGTCCACCCAGACCGTTCCTGCCCCTTCCCCGCCCATCCGGAAATGGACACCGCTCGCCCCGTCCGTGTTTTCGAGCGCCATCACCGTGATGCTATATTCCTTCCACTCCGTCGTCAGGCTCACCACCGTCGGTCCGCCAAGCCCCGATTCCCACCCAAAGAACATCAGTGGACTGACCGCCTTCCCGTCAACGAAGATCGTAGGTGAACCGTTAAGGCTCCGAAGTTGGGCCTCCAGCGCCGACGCGCAAAAGGATGCAGACAGGAGGATGAAGAGGAATAGGAACAGGACGTTAGCCGCGCCAATGTCCCAAGCCCATTGGGCCGAAGAAGGAATTCGGTGTGGCATTTCCCGCACCATCTCTGCCGGGGCAACCCTGTTCAGGCGCATAAGCAACGCTCCACCGGTTATCACTGGGAATTGGAAGTTCGCACGCCCCCGTCCGGAGCACGCCCAGCATGTTACCCCTTCACGTCAAACGAGACAAGGAAGACTGATCGAAAGAATGGACGGCACGCCCCGACCCTCATTATCCGTTGTCCTTTGTCCATTGCAGGGCCGGGTGGAACCTTTGCCATTCCTCCGGTGTTCAAACGACGTATAAAACTTCCAACGCCGTGCCGGTTCAGGCACGAAGGAAAGGAGAAAAGAATGAAGAAGACGTTTGTGTTGATTTTGGTCGCCGTGCTGGCCGTGGCCCTGTCCGGCGTCGCGTTTGCCGCGGACACCCCCGCCAAACCCGCCGCGGCGCCCGCGGCCTCCGCCGCGCCGGCGACACCGGCTGCCCCCGCCGCCAAGCCCGCCGCCAAGGAACCCCAGGGCATCAAGGCCACGGTCAAGGGCACCGTGTCGAGCAAGACCATCACCCGCAAGGGCAAGGACGTCAAGATTTATGTGGTCACCGTCACAGAGGCAAAAGCCGCCGACGGCAAAGCCCTCGACGATCTGAAGGGAAAGCCCCTGCATCTCGGCCCCAAGACCAAGGCCGAGGAGTTTGCCAAGTTTGACGGAAAGCCCGCCGAACTTGCCGGCACGCTGATCCAGGGAAAGAAGCCCGGCGCGAAAATGCTCCGGGTCGAGACCATCAAGTAGATTCCACAGCCCGCCAGAATCACCAGCCGGAGACGCGGACAACGCGTCTCCGGTTTGGTGTCTTCCCCTTCTCCGCATCGGTCCTGTGGGTTCCATTTGGGGCAACCCGGTGCGGCGCTTTCGCTATTCAATCATTCTGTGTTGAACTTGAACGAATACACATCCGCGTCGCACAGTGTGATTTCCATAGTGACCGGCTTGCCGGAAAGCGCGGCGATGTCCCCGTTGTTGAAAGACACCTTTCTGTCCAGCGTGTCGCCGAAAAGCTCGATGGAATCGAACGTCTGCCCTTCCCCGATGAGCTTGATCCGGACGTATCCCAGGGCCGAGGTGGAGAAGTTGAGCGACAATGACTTGCCGGCAAAGACAAACGGTTTGGTGACGATGGTGGCGGGTTTGTAGGGAGCGTTGTACGACACGAACCCGTCCACCCGAAGCGTGTGGCGGCGCAGGCTGTGGTACTTCATGGACCAGTGCCCGTCCGCGCAGTACATGGAGATCTCATTGGGCAGGCCGGGCCGGTCGCCGGCGGTCTCTATCATGCCGGTCGCCGGATAGCAGTCGCCGTAGACCCAGTTGTAGCCGTCCTCGGGGCCGGGCGACATGAAGGCCTCGTCCCAGCGTTTCCATTTCGCGCCGTCGCGGGAGGACATGAAGATGCAGTCGGTGACGGCGAGGCCGAAGCGCGGATGGCCCTGCATGCGCGCCTTGCGCCGTTCCGCGCCGGGCATCTGTGCATAGTTGTCGGTCCATTCCTTCCGCTCCACATAGCGCGAGGGAAATCCGACAAACATGTGGTCGGCGCGGTAGTACGGCTGCGCCGCGTTGGTGTACAGCGGATAGTCGTCGCTGCCGCCGAAATCGAGCAGCACGGGGTCCGACCACGCCTTGAAGTCCTTCGACACCGTCCAGCGCACGTCGCGGATGCCCGCGTTCAGGTCGCTGCCCGGGATGCTGTGGAAATCGCGGATATAGCACCGGTACTGCCCGGCGTGGCGGTCCCAAAACGCGATGTTGAGCGTGTCGAATTTGCCCTTGTTAGTCATCTGCCACGCCTTCGCGAAATGGATGCCGTCCGCGCTGGTGAAGCACCACAGGTAACCGTCGTTGGCGTCCACGCCCACGCCCTTGTACCGCTCCTCCGGCGGGCATGCGGGGTTGGCGTCCTTGAACACGGAGAAGTTGTCGAACCTGGCGGCCGCGCTGTCGAGGATGATGTTGTTCTCCCGCATCCCGTTGAACGCGCAGATCCCCAGGTGCGGCTTCACCCACGCCTTGCCGTCGCGGCTCTCCGCATAGCACACCACAAAGGGCTGCGTGCTGAGCTGGGTGCCCTCCGCGTTCAGCTGCTTTCCGGCCAGGTAATACATGCGGTACAGCCCGTCGTCCTTGAGCAAATTGTAGTATCCGCCGCCGTCGCCCTCCCAGGGCTCGTCGCTGTTGATGACGATTTCCCGCGGCTGGGGATGATGCAGCGTCAGCACCGCCGTCGTCTTCTCGGTGTTGATGAGATAGTCGTCCCAGAAAAGTTCCCGCCGCGAGCCGATGTCAATTGGAGCCGCGTTTGCGGCATCCTGCGCCGCCGTTGGCGCGGCCGGGAAGGCCGCAAGGGTGGCCAGTGTCAGCATTCCGAAAAGCATTGCATTCTTCATTTTGAATTGCTCCATATTCTGTTGCTGCCGCAATCGGGACTCTTATCCAGAAGATGAACCACAGAGGACACAGAGAGACACGGAGAAGGAAGCCGTGACCCGACAATTCGCAATTCAGATGCCAGAATCCGGAAGCAACCGGACAGACAGAGGGCAAAGAGCATCAACCACGGAAGACACGGAATTACACGGAAAAGGCGGCATGAACACCTTGATCTTTGCGATGAGTATGGAGACGGCAGTACAGCGCATCTGAACCATAACGGCAATTCATCCTGTGCATCCATGTCAAATTCTCTCATGTCTTTTTCCGTGTAATTCCGTGAAGTTCCGTGGTCGAAATTCTTCCCTTCTTGCCGGCTTTGCCGCGCTGTGCGGATTCGGATTACGGTTTCGCAGTCTCTTGGTAAGTGACGTTCAATTCAAGCCGGTCCATGACGATGGGGTTGTCGCCGACGTGCGCTGTTTCAAACCGCACCTCCAGCACGTTGTCTCCGGGATAAACGTCCTGCGGCGGCGGCGTCATCTGGAACCACGCGGGTGCCGCGGCCGGCGCCAGCGTGTCTTCCGGCGTTGCCATGCCCAGGTCAGCGCCGTTCAGCGTGATGCGGACCTGATCGCCCTGGGCCGCAAGCGAGACGCGAATGCGCAGCACGGCGTGCGGCGTCCTGCCTTCCGGCGCGTTGGCGGCAATGTCCTCTCCGACAGGGAGAATTGCCTTGACGCCGGTGTTCGGCGCGAGCGTAATGGGCAGCCGATCAGGCACGACCAAAGCCGCGCGATCAAAGCCCCAGAAGTCCCTCGGCTCGATGGGGTCAATGGCGTAGATTTTGTCCAGTCCCTTGAGCGTGTCCGGTGAGCCAATGCGGTTGTACTGCTCGACGGGTTCGGTGGGAAAAAGATTGAACGTGTAGATGCCGTCCACGCCCGCCTGCCAGGCGTTCATAGCCGCGCCGTACCACGCCTCTTTCGTGTGGTAGGCATGGGCGGGCTGAAGTCCCGATCCGCAGATGTTGGCCATGGCGGGCACATGGTACTTGTGCGCCAGTTCCACCATGCTCCGCAGTTGCGGCGCCATGGCCATCGGGCCGAGATCGCCGCCCATCTCCAGGATGTCCACCAGGTCTTCGTCAAGCCAGGTGTTCACATCGAGGCCTATGAACCTGCACCGCTCCGCGCTCAGCGGCACGCGGCAGGAGACCAGCAACGGACGTCCCCGTTGTGCCGCCGCGCGGTCGGCCAGCGCGCGCACGCCGCGCACGAAGTCGTTCATCATTGCGAGGTGTTCGGGCGTGACCGACCGGTCCTCATTGGTTTCGCGGAAGAAGCGCGGGTGGCGGAACCAGTCCATTTCGACACCGTCAATGTCGTAGCGCGTGAACACATCCTCAAAGATGCGCAGCAGGTGCGCGCGGACTTCGGGCACGGCGAAATCGAGCGCGCACCACCATTTGCGCGGGTCGGTCATCTCATACTTGTCCCAGTCCTCCGGCGCGCCCATGAGATACCCGGGGTGTTCCCGTTTCCAGCGCGACCGCGACCACGGCGCAAAGCTGTCCTCGATATTGTTCATGCGGCACGACCAGAACGTTTCCATGCCCTGTCCGTGGCCGAATTTGACCGCCTCCGCCAGCGGGTCGGTGCCCAGCTTTTCCAGCGCACGCAATCCCGAGCAAAGGTCTTTGACATAGGGTTCGGCGTTGTCCGGAACAAACTCGCCGATGGCCTCGCCCACTTTCGGCACGTGCGCCCAGAACAGGCCCCCGCCGCCGGTGCAGTAACAAATGGTGTCCACCTGCGTGCCGGCCAACTGTTTGAGCCGCAGCGCGAGAAACGCCTCCGGCGTCGCAAAGGGGCGCGTGTCGCAGCCGTCGTCGTTGTACATAATGCGGCGCTGCTTCCAGGCCGCCGCCTTGCGCGCCTTCTTCAGGTCATCGAAAGAGCCCGCGTGATCAAGCGCCGCCTGCTGCGCCCCCGCGTTGTAAGAATAGAGGGACGCGCTTTGCAGGAGGAACCGAAGGCGGACAGTATCCGCGTTTTCCGGCAGTGCAGTGTGCGTCTTCCACGACACCGGCTGGTTGACGCTGTCTCCCGAAAGCGGCAGGCAGTCGTCGCGTCCGTACCCCTCAACGACCGTGCCCCGGTCATTCACCACCTCGACACACAGCGAGCCGCCGTCACGGGCCGCATAGTTGACGGCAAGCGGCGCGCCGGAACTCCGCAACGGCGCGGTGGTGACGCTGCCCCCCTCCGCGCCGGCGTCGAGCGAGGCGAACCCGTCCTTGCGCAGTGTGGCCAGGCCGATTGCGGCCTTGGCGTCGTTCGCGGCGTGTGTCGCGTCAAAGCCACCGTAGTAAAGTCTGATGGTGTCGCCCTCGACCAGCGGATGATTGGCCGTGTAGATCATGCCGCTGTCCCAGGTTCCCGCAGGACCGAGCGGCAGCACCGGCGGACGCGGCGCATCCTGACGGGTCCAGTGTACGCCGTCCCGGCTGCTCACCAGCTCGACAAAGACCGGTCCGTCATCGCCCTTGGCGGTGATGCGGAAGATCCAGAGGAAACCGAGGTACTGGGATTCGTAGGCAAACCCGCACAGGCCGTAGAAATCGGTGTGCTCGACAGGCCCGGTGGCCCAACGGTCATCATACTCATCAGATCGGAAGAGCACACGTCTGAACTCCAGTCACGATCAG
>CALDSM010000199.1 GCA_937923585.1 uncultured bacterium | reverse complement strand
CTCTTCCGATCTGTCATGCGGCGCAACTGCCCCGCACCGCGCTGCGCTACGCAATCGAGCGCTTCCCTGAACCGGAACGGCGCAGGTACCTCGACGCGGGCAAATAGCGCCCGTCGTCATTGCGAGCACAGCGCAGCAATCTCTTGCCCGCGATCGCCAAGGGTCTGTGTCATGGTTCCAAGAGATTGCTTCGCTGCGCTCGCGATGACGGTGAGAGAGGATCACGATGGCGGTTATTGATAATCCCGCAGCAGTCCGAGTCCCGCCTTGGGCTGGGCCGGCACAAACACCCGGCTCGGCCTGCACTCGACGTTGCGCACCACCGGCTGGAACACGCGGTCATTCTCAAACAGGCGGAAGGGAATCTCCCGGTAGTTGAACTTTATCGCCGCGGCGGAGAAACCGAAATCGTTGACAGGCAGGACCACGGCGGCGAACTTCTTCTGCTTCAGCGCGTCGAAAAGCTCGTCGCGCAGCTTCTTCTTCAGCGTCTCGTCCGAGCCTGACAGGATGTCCGTGGTGGACATGGCATGCGCAAAGGTCTTCTTTCCGGCGAGCGCGGCATAGTAGTCGCTGCAGGGGATGAAGACATCGCCCGGCACGGCGCGCAGATAGTCAATCAGTTTCCATCCCGCCGCCACATCGGCCTTGGTCGGGATTTTCGGCGCCGGATTGTACAGCAGCGCCCCGAACTGCGCGGCCACGACGACGACCATGACCGGCGCCAGCAGGCGGACCCGCCGGTCGGACGATTGCAGCAGACACCGCGCGGTCGCATGAAGGGCCACGGGCAGTGTCATGGCCATCACGGCATACACCGGCATGTCCACATTGAGCACGCTGCCCGGCTGGAGCCGCGCGATCCAGCTTTCGGCAAAGGCGCTGCCCAGTACCAGGGGGAAGAAGAGCCGTCTCCGGTCCCGCCATCCCAAGAGTTCGCCGCAAAGGAAGGCCAGCACCGCGAGCGGCCATATGGGCGCGGTCACCAGCAGGTTGGCCCTCCAGAACCCGAGATAGTTCGTTTCGATGTGCGAAATGTCCCGGAGCAGCCTGAAAATGTAGAAGGTGTACCAGCCCTCCGTCGCGCGGTCGAGCAGCAGCACGGCGATGCCCGCACCGGCCGCAAAGACCACGCCGGTCAGAATGCCCTGCCGCCAGTTCAGGAGGAACAGATAGGCCGCCGCGCCCGCAAAGACAAACGCCGCGGGATGCTTGGTGAAGAACGCCAGCAGGAACAGCAGTGCCGTGGCAACGCTGGTCCACACGGACGGCCTGGCGCAGCGCACGGCATACAGCCCGGCGACCACCCAGAACACCATGAGCGAATCCACCCGCGCGAGATCGAACCAGTCGCCCACGGGTCCGAAAGCTGCGGCGTAGGCGCCGGCGGCGATGAGGCCGAAGACACTGCTTTTCGTTTCGCGCCGCACCAGGAGGAAGAGCAGCAGGAAGGTGCCGAGTGTTGACAGGACCGAGACCAGCCGCGCCGAAAAGTATCCCACGCCAAAGGGGATGCTGGCCAGCGCGGCGGTCCAGTAGTACAGCGGCTGCTGCTGGTAGCAGGTGAAGTCCAGCGAGGGTTCCACATAGAGGCTCTTGCCCTCCATCACGCGCTGCACATGGACGACCATGCTCCCCTCAAGCCACTCGAGATCAAAGGGATGGCGTATCCGCGACAGCGCCACATAGAGAAACAGGGCGATGAAGGCGAGAGCCGCCGCGAGCGCAAGGCCGAGCGCGATGCCGAACAGGATTTGCCTTTCCTGCATGACAGGGGGGGCGATGACGGTGGCGGGAACCGGACCCGTGCCGGGGTGTGTCTTGTGCCTCTTTCCCAATCTGCCCTCCTGCCCCGGTCTTGGCGTCGCCGCCGGTCCCAACCGCAAATGGCCCGGCCCAAGCCTGCTTCTGCGCGATGACTTCGGCGGGTGGATTATACCTTGGCAGGGACGGGTCTGCAATGGACGGCCTTGCCCGCAGCGCCAGAAGTCCTTCGCCGCGGGCACCGGTCGGCGCTGCAGGTTTGCTTTTCACCCCCACCGGGTCCTACAACAATGGGGAACCGGGGGATTGAAGCGGAACCGGGATTGCCGTCCAATATCCGGGGCTTTAGACATTTGCCGAGAGTTCAAGACTGGAACCTGAAGGAGCGTCCCGACGATGCAAACCCTTTTTCAGACAGCGGTGTGGATTGCCATGGTGTGTTTGCTGGCGGGGTGGTGTCTTCGCGACGCGTGCGCGGCGGAGCCCGCCGCCGTGCGCGGTGAAATGGTGCTGTCGCGGGCGAGCCATGCGTGGATGTCGCAGCAGATTGAGGAGCCCTGCGTTCTGCCCAACCCGAAGGTGCCGGGGCGGCTGATCATGTTCTACGGGGCGGTGCCCGCAGCCAACAGAAGTTATGCGGCCGTTGGCAAGGCGTGGGCGGACGTGCAGGCACCGTTCCAGTGGCACCAGGACGAGGCAAACCCGGTTTTTCCTCCCAGCGAGAAGGGCTGGGACCGCGGCAGCCTCCGGCTGGACACGGTGCTCTACATCCCCGAGGAGGACGCCTACTACATCTATTACTCCGGTGCGGCCGGAAACGTGCAGGACCGGATCGGCCTGGCCATTTGTCCCGCAGGCGAGGACGGGTATTCGGGGGTGACGGCGGCCAACATCAAGCGGTTTGGCACGGCCCCGGTGCTGGCACCGGAACCCGCCGCGCCGTATCATGAGGAAATGTCCTCGCAGGCGGCGGTGATGCGCGAGTGGAACGCCGAGGCCAAGGGTTGGGACTGGTACATGTACTACTCGTACCGGGGCAAGGACGGGGTGTTGCCCGGAATTCGGCTGGCAACATCGAAGGACGGCAAGACCTGGACACGGCAGCTCAACGCGGACGATCCGCGCGGCATGGGCCAGATCTTTCCCTCCACGCCCAACGCCTATTATGAGTGGCACCAGATCTTCAAGGTGGACAAGACGTATGTGCTTTCCATCGAGGTGGGCATAGAGCACGGCAAGCGGTGGCGTCCCGTGCTGGCCGTCAGCACGGACCCGGTGAAGGGATGGACGCAGCTTGACCCCGACACCGTGCTGCAAACGCAATGGCAGGGACTCTACGACGACAAGACGCTCTACCACGTCGCGACGCCGGCCTTCTATCTGATAGAGGGGAAGTGGTACCTGTATTGCCAGGCCTGCGGCCGTCCGTCCAACGACAACTACATTGACGGCGGCTGGGAGATGTGGGGTGTGGCCTGCGAACGTGTGATTTCCACGCGGCCCGGCTGCGCTGATTTGCACATTCCGGGAGTGCCGGAAAAGAACTGATTTGGCCCTTCATTGCGAGCGAAGCGCGGCAATCTCTTATAACCATAGCCCGAGTTCGGGGCCATTGCGTGAACGAGATGGTGGCGTGCTGAACGAATATAGGCTACAATCATCATCTATGAGATGGTCAAAACTAAAGAAGATGCTTGAGGATGATTTTGCGCCGAGCATTAGAGGTCGGATACATCTTCATTGCACAAGGTATCACCCTCCCAAAGATGCTCTAGGGCAGAGCCGCGCGTGGATCACGATTGATGGAACAGAGGTCGTTGATATCTCAACGTCCTCAGCTTTGATGAGATTTGGGCATAGATTTCGCAATGAACTGGTCGAACTGAGGGAGGTGCGTTACCCACAACACCCTCCGTTGGGGGACGATCAAAGAACAGCTGGCAAACTGGTTGAATCTGGCGAATTCAGCCTATACGACTTCTATGAATCTTGCTGGCAATTCACTCAGCGCAGGGTGCATGATAGTTTAAATGATAGAAATCCTTTGCTGGTTACTCTCGCCGTGCTTAACCATAAAGTTGGCAAGAACAAGTTGCGGGCGCTGGGGCAAGAGAATTTGCATCCCTTGCCGCGCTTTCTCTTGGAGTTCCGGCTTTCATTAGAGACGTCGCATTCCGTTGAAGAAGACCAACCTCGACAGGAGGAATAAGAGGAAACAGAGGAAGGCCTGCTGTCAGGGAGGAATTCAGTCCTTGATGACCAGTTTGTCCTTTTCCGGCAATGCCGGGAAGGCGGCATGGGGCTCGGTCTGGTACCAGTAGGCGACGGAGCCGAGGTCGTCCTGGAGCGGCAGGTAGCGGCCCTCGCTCTGCCAGCCGATGGACTGGATGATCACGCGCAGGTCGCTCTTGAAGCGGATGGGGTCGGTCAGGTGCCAGCGGTACTGGCCGAAGCGGCGCTGCTCGCCCTTGTACGGAATCTGATGGAACCCGGTGTAGGGGCTGGAGAAGTTTTCGTACACCGTCTTTCCGTTCACGTCGCGCTCGTTGTAGCCGTAGGAGCCGCAGAAGTAGTCCTCTTCGCCGGTGCCGCAGATGGTGGGGAACTGCGTGTCGCCGTCAACGAAGAACTTGGCCTCGCCCTCGCCCCACCAGCCGGGGCTGTTCGCGCCGTGGGTGAGGTAGGTGCCCACGTACTGGCCCGCGCCCTTGACGCCGTCGAGGATGGTGTAGTCCTCCTTGAACGGCAGCGGGTTCACACGGCGGAACTGCGCATGGAACAGGCCTGCGTTGTCCGGAACGGCTTCCAGCGAGAAGTTGATCGAGTAGTAGATGGTGGCGGTTTTGTCGCCCATGTTTTCCATGGTGATGCGGAACCCCTTGCGGAAGGGCATCTGCCAGTAGGAATTGAGGCCGCTGCGGGGATTGACGCAGATCGCCAGCGAGGTGATGCGCGGCTCGTTGCCCATGCCCCAGCCGGAGGCGAAGAAATCGCCCGCGGGCGCGACGACTGACGGCTCCGTTTCACCGTCCCAGTAGAAGCGCATGATGAGCAGGCGGTAATCGCCGACCGGCGTCATCCAGATGTGGTTGATGACGCCCGCGCCTTCAAACTGGCCGAGCGTGAAGGTCTTCCCCGACTCGATGTGGATATAGGGGTTCACCTTCCAGCCCTGGCCCAGTTCGCGGGCCGCTTTCTTGGCGGTTCCCTGCTCCAGCGTCGCCATGCCGCCCTTGCCCTTTTCCCCGGTGAGGTTCTCCGGGCTGATGGAGCGGCTCTCCGCGTCCTTTATCTTGCAGACCTGGCTCATGTCGGTCGTCTGCGCGGAGGCAAGCGGCATCCAAAGCATGATGGCGAGTAGGAACAAAGGCAGAATCCAGCAGTTGGCGTTCATGTTGCATCGCGCTCCCTTGGGTTGATGGCCGTGATTCGCGGTTCTTCGCGGCAGTAACGTTACAACTTTGGGGGCGCGGAGGTCAACGGACCAACACGGACGCGCGGATTGACATGGAGCAGCGGTTGGCCGCAACCAAAGAATTGGGAAGAGAAAGCAGGGTAACGCCGAGGCGCAGGGGACGCAGAGAAGCGCGGAGCGGAAAGAAGATGGAACCACGGAATACTTGGAGCAGCGGAGCCGCAACCAAAGGACAAAGGACAAAAGACGAAGCAGACTGAACCACGGAATACACGGATCGACACGGAAAAAGCAGTGTGAATATCACCGCCTCTTGCGAAGATTCTGGGACATAGTAGTACGGAAGAAGAAGGGCGGTGCACTCGTCTGCGATTTCATTTTCTTTGTGTTCTCTGCGATCTTTGCGGTTGAAGAAGAAAGAGGCCAACCGCAAGAGCGCAAGAACGCAGAGAGCATGACGTCTTCTATCCACTTTGCACGGCTTGACTTGCAGATGACTCGCTGCGAACTCCTGCGGAAGAAAACAAGAAGATGACAGACAGTAGTACGGAAAGCACACGGAAGAAGAAAGAACCACAGAGGCCACAGAGGCACACTGAGAAGGGAGAGCATCTGAGATCTGAAAGGAACGAACAAGAGGTGAAATCACGGCGGCTTGCGAACGTTTTCGGGCATAGTAATACGGACAGGGGGCGCAAAGTGCTGTTTCGCGTGCGCGCGCGTTTCCAAATTCAATCTGGAGGCGAGGGTATGTGCAACGGGTGCGGGATTATTTGGGGCGTTGCTGGAAGACGAGGGGTTCCGGTCTGGGGATGTGGATGACGGGCTGGGGTGTGGGGCGCTCTATGGCGATGGCGGGTGTGGTGGTGGGGATGGGGCTTGTGGGACCCGCAGGACCGGTGGGACGTGTGGGGGAAACAGGGGGCGGGGCGGTTGGGTTTTGGACTTCTTTCTGGGGATCGAGCGGGGTGACGGCGGGTGTTTCAGGGGGGACGCCTTTGCGGGATGTCTTGGAACTGGATTCGGCAGGCGGGGCGAGCTTCTTGGCGGTGTCTTCGAGATCCTTGAGCGCGCGGCGGAGGCGGTCGCGCACCCTGCCGATTTGCGCGGCCTCCGCGGGGGTGATGTCTCCGGAACCGGCGAGAAGGCCGTTTTCGAGGCGTCGGCAGAGGGTGTAATGGACGAGGCAATCCTGCAGGCGCAGGGCGATGAAGGGGTTTTCGGGGACGCCGCGTTCGGTGAACAGACGTTGGAATGCGGCGATGAGGGCGGCTGCGGTGTGGCGTTCTTCCGGGTTCATCCAGGCGGCGGGCTGTGCGAGTTTTTCGAGGTTCATGATCGTTCTCCGGTTGTGTGTTTCCCCATTTCCGTTACAAGTGCCCCTATAAGATCTGCACCAAGTGTTGCATTTCTTAGGGGAGTGTATACCGAAAGTGGGCATTAACCGACGGTTGACCGTTGAGGTCAGTTGAAGGCACGAAAGCCACAGGCTGATGGGCCGGCGTTGCTTGGCGTTCGTCGGCACAAAGCGGCGTCGCTGCCGCCGCACTCTCCACAAAAGAACCTTTCTGGATGGTCATGTCCGGGATGCTATAATCAGCACGTGAAGAAGATCGTCTCCATCATCTTTGGCACTCGGCCGGAAGCGATAAAGCTGTGCCCCGTGGTGCTGGCGCTGCGCGACCACCCC
>CALDSM010000198.1 GCA_937923585.1 uncultured bacterium | reverse complement strand
GTTTTCTCGGCTTCGGCAACATGGGTTCCGCCATTGCCTCCGGGCTGATTGCGCGGGGCGTGCTGAAGCCCGAGGCCGTCATGGCCCATGACCCCGACGCCGGACGGGCCGCGCAGGCGGCGGGGCTCGGCGTGCGCGTGGCGACCACGGCGGCGGAGCTTGCCGCCGCGGCGGACACGCTGGTGCTGGCCGTAAAGCCGCAGATGTGGCGCGAGGCGGCCGCGCCGCTCGCAGATGCGCTGAAGCCCGGCGCGCGCGTGGTGTCCATCATGGCGGGCGTGTCCATCACGGCGATGCGCGCGGTGCTGGGCGAACAAATCCGGGTGATCCGCGTGATGCCCAACACCCCGGCCATGGTGGGCGCGGGCGCGGCGGGCATTGCCCCCGGCCCGGGCTGTGACGCGGACGATGCGGAGGCGGCGCGGATGATGTTTGAGGCGGTGGGCGTGGCGGAAATCGTCGCGGAATCCGATTTGGACGCGGTCACCGCGCTGAGCGGCAGCGGACCCGCATACTTCTTCTATCTCGTCGAATGCCTGGTCAACGCCGCCGTGGCGGAGGGGCTCTCCCCCGCTGTTGCGGAGCGGCTGGCCGTCCAGACCGCGCTGGGCGCGGGACGGCTGCTGGCCGAATCGGGCGAGCCCGCCGCGACGCTGCGCGAAAAGGTGACCTCGAAGGGTGGCACGACCTTTGCCGCACTGGAGGCGTTCCGCGGACGCGACTTTGCGGGAACCATTGCGCAGGGCGTAAGCGCGGCGGCCGCGCGTTCGCGGGAACTGGGCAGGTAGAACGGGTATTGTGGGACAGGTGCCCCCCGCCTGTCCCTTCGGAGCGACAGCCGAGGGCGGCTGTCCTACATTTGTGAAAGGAGCCACCCGTGCGCAAGGACAGACTTATCACGGAGGTGTTTGGACAGGAGCATGCCCTCACACCCAGCGATCTGATCAACGCCGAACTCCGCACGGTGATCATTGGCGGCTATGACAAGATCGAGGTGGACGCGCTGCTGGAGCGCGCGGCCAACATGCTTGAGTACTTCACTGAGGAGAACAAGCGCCTGCGCGCCGAGCTGGACGAGCAGAAGGAGCAGTTGAAGCAGCACCGGGAGATGGAACTCACGCTGCGCAACGCCATCATCAGCGCGCACAAGGCCGGGGAAACCATGATTGAGTCGTCTCGCGCGCAGGCGCAGGCGATTCTCGAGGAGGCGCGGCTCGAAAAGGCGCGCGCCCGGCACCAGGCCGAGGCGCTGCCAGAGGCGCTGCGGGCGGAGGTGCGCAGCCTGAACGAGGCCCGCGAGCGGCTGCGCGCGGACATCGAGTCCGTGCTGCGCACGCACGAGGCGCTCCTGCTGCGGGTGCCCCGCGTCGGGGAGCGGCAGCAGCCGGAACACGGGGACGGCGCCCGCTTCACCGTTCTCGAAGAGGACCGGGCCGCCGCCGTGCTGGAAAGGCCGGCGGAAAGGATGTCCGAATCCCTTGAAGCGGCGACCGGGGAATGGGCGGCGGAAAACGATGACGGGGAGGAACAGGAATGATTTGCGCATGCGTGTTTGCGCTGGCGGCATGCACCGCGGCGCCCGAAGCCGGCATAGACGCCTTCTTCAAGGAGTTTGCGGCCAAGCGAGAGGGCATTGTCGCCCTGGACGCGTCGTTCACGCAGAAGACCAAACTGCCCGACGAGGAACTGGTCTCCAAGGGCAGTCTGATATTCGTCAAGCCGCGCCGCATCATCTTCCACACCGAGGAGCCCGACCGGACCACGCTGGTGGACGACCGGAGCGGGTATGAATACGACCCCGAGATAAAGCAGCTTCAGATATTCGACATTGAGGACAATCCGCAGGCGGACATATTCTTCCTCGGCTTTAACACCAACACGGAAACCCTGCGCCAGGCTTATGATCTGACGCCCTTTGACGTTTCCGACGACCCGCGCGGAAAGCGCGGGCTCACGATCAAGCCGAAGGCCCAGTCGAGGGAGCAGGCCTATTTCGTCGAGGTGAACCTGTACCTGCGCGATGAGGACTTCCTGCCCTACCGCATCCACATCCGCAATGATGAAGAGTCCCAGGTGTTCATCGAGGTGGAGTCCATCAACAAGGCCTTCCGGCCCACCCCGCAACTGACCCAGATCTTCCTGCCGCAGGACACCAAGGTGGTGGAGAACGACCGCGTGGTGGAAACCGTCGGAGCGGGCGGAAAACGCGTGCCGGACGCCATTCTGCTGCCTCCCGAACCCGCGACGGCGGTCCTGCCCGGCGAAGCGGGCACGGCATCCCCCGAGTCGCTCTCCGTGGCGCTGCCTCCGCCTCCGCCGCTGGTGCCCGCGGGCTCGGCAAAGCCCGCGCCTGTACCCGCGCCGACGCCTGCCCCTGAAGCAATACCCGCCCCTGCTCCGGCCCCCGCGCCTGAACCTGCACCCCCAGCGGTGTCTGCACCTGCGGCCGCGCCTGCACCCGCGCCCGAGCCGGAGAAGAAGCTGGGACTGACTCCCGCGCCAACATCGAAGGCAAAACCCAAAGCGGTAACCAAGACGCAGGGCAGCACGAAGAAATCCGCCACCGGCAGTGTCAAGAAGTCCACCACGGGAACCACCAAGAAATCCACTGCGGGAAGTGCCAAGAAATCCGCCACGAGCAGCACCAAGAAGCCTGTTGCCGCTCCCGTAAAGAAGTCCGCTGCAAAAGCGCCCGCCGTGAAGAAGAGCGGCACCACCGCGCCTGACACCAAGAAGGCGGACACGAAACCGGCCGCCAGTGACAAGGCCAAGAGCGCGCCATGATGCCCCGCATCGTGCTGGCCTCAGCGTCACCGCGCCGTCGCGCACTGCTGGAGGCGCTCGGGCTGGCCGTCGAGGTGGTGGTCAGCGATGCGCCGGAAATGGACAGCGGGGCGGTGCCCGCCGCCATCGTGGAGGCCAACGCCCGCGCAAAGCGCGACGCCGTGGCGGCCCGGCTGGATCGGCCCGCGCTCATCATCGCCGCCGACACGCTGGTGTTTCTGGACGAGCACGTGCTGTCCAAGCCCGCCGACAAGACCGAGGCGCGGGCCATGCTGCGCCGCCTGTCCGGCAACACCCACCAGGTGGTCAGCGGCGTGGCCGTTCTGGATACGGCCGCCGACAGCGGCGCGGTCGGCAGCGAGACCACCGACGTCACCTTTCGCACGCTGTCCGACGCGGAAATTGACCGCTTCGTGGAGGCGGTGAACCCCGTGGACCGCGCCGGCGCCTACACCGTGGACGGACCCGGCAGCCTAATCGTGGCCCGCTACGACGGCTGTTATCAGAACGTGCTCGGCCTGCCCGTCGTGCGCCTGGACAAACTCCTGCGCGGCATCGGCCACAGCCTGTTTGATCTGATGAACCCGGAGCAGGCGCGGTTTCTGTGAGGGGAACTGCCCCAGCCTGACATGATGCTGAAATTGAAACCGAGGCGGATTTGCCGCCATAAAGCCGCCGCTGCAGGTACCGACACGGGGACATTCCGCCCGCCCGTTTGCTCCCTGCGGCATGCGTGCTTTATATTGGCCCACACAACAATCCGGCCGTGCCGAGTTGCCCCTGCACGGCCTTGCCCGGAAGGAGGGTGTAACCATGAAATCTTTTGGCCGCGGATGGGTTGCTGCTGGAATTTGGCCTGTGGCGCTGGTTTTTCTCGCGTTGACGGGGTGCAGCCTGAATGTGCAGAACGTCTCGAACAACTACTCGGCGCCCTACCTGCTGGATTTCACCTTTGCCCTGCGGGACAACAATGACAAGGCCGTCATTGAGACACCCTCGGCGTTCGAGGTGACCGCCCGGGAAGACGACAACAGCATCAGTCCCAGCGAGACGGCCTTTCTACTGGCCCCCGCGGCCAACAAGCAGTCCAAATGCTTCCTGGTGCTCGACTACACCAACAGCATGGCCGACCCCGCGCGCAACGGGGACGCCAACGGGGACGGCAAGTCCGACGCCATCGAGATGATGGAAACGTCGGCCAAGGAGTTCATTGACGGCATGACCTCCGACGCGCAGGTCGGCATCCTGGAGTTCCACCGGGAAGACCCCGCCCATCCGCCCCGCGTCGTGTCGGACTTCACGACAAACAAAGACTATTTGAAGTCCGCCATTGACACGATCTGGACCGGCTATGTCCAGGGATTTCCCGCCTCGTCGCGGTGCTGGGACGCCGTGCAGGACGCGATTGGGATGTTTCCCGGCGACGACGGCGCCGACGAGCAGCGCTATGTGGTCTTTCTTTCCGACGGCGTGGATGAATCCAGCACGGAGGCGAGCCCCGACTCCATCATCACTGCGGCCAAAGACCAGGCCATCAACGTGTACTGCATCGGATTCGGCGACGAACTGGCCCCCGACAACCTCGAGAAGATCACGTCCAAGACCGGCGGCGCCTACTACAAGGCAGGCAGTGTCGAGGAACTGGGCCAGCGCTTCGACGACATCTGGCGCGATCTTGGCGGGCGCTACACCTTCCGCTGGGTCACGCTGCGGCGGGACAGCGAGCCATTTGTTCCCTCCTTCGAGATAAAGCTCGGCGGAGCGTCCGGCTCCTTCACCGGGCCGGACTACACCCCCACCGACTACGCCGGTGACGTGCTCCGCGGTGTCCTCCGCGTGCCCGAATACACCATCGTTGACGGCCACGCCTCGCTCTTCGTCCGAGCCAGTTACGTGCCCCGCTACATCACCCGGCTCGCGTTGCACATCCAGACACCCTATGCCTTTACCGCGTCGCTCGTGGGGCCCGAAGACGGCGGATTGTGCCAGGATTGGAGCGAGCCCTCGGTCACGCCCGGCACCGGCGGGGCGGACGTCGCGCTCCAAAGCCCGGCACCCGAAAACATCTACACGGCCATCCCCTACGGCGCATTCGGCGCCATCCTGCGGCTCGACTTCGCCGGACTTCCCGAGAACCCGGGTCCGTTGGTGACCGCCATCACCGTGGCCAACTCGGCGTACGGCAACGGGCAACACTTCGCGGTGGAAAGTCTGCCCTGACGGGCTCCACGCGGGATCTTGTTCAGACACGCGATAGTACTCATGTGGAATGCGGCGGCCACGACGCCGCGTTGGCTGACATCGCGCG
>CALDSM010000197.1 GCA_937923585.1 uncultured bacterium | reverse complement strand
GTGTTCGTGCTGCTGGGGCGGGGCAAAAAGAAAGGGTCAGCGCCCTTCGGATGGCCCCTTCAATTTCTTTACAGGCTTTGCCGGGGGCAGAAAATTCTCGCCGGTCACCACCTTCCTGCCGGTCTTCTGTTCCAGTTCGAGGCGGGCTCGTTTGGCGATTCTTCCGCCCTGCCTGCCGGCATCGGCGTTTTCTGCCATGCCCGTTGCCGCCACGCTTTCGGCAATCTGACGTGTGGAGAGTTCGGCCAGGGCGGTGAAGATGAGTTCGGCCTCGCTCATGTGGTCGCGCAGGTTCTGGGTCTTGAGGCCTTTGATTGCCTTGTGCTTTCCGACCGAAATCCCGCTCCATTCGTGATGAATGATGTTGGTCAACACGGCGAATTCATTGTCGCAGGTGATTTCATGGTTCTTCCAGTAGTCCGTCAGCTTGTTGCGGGTTTCCTGGCCCGTCATCCGCTGCTGGATCCATTTCTCGCTGCGCCCGTGCTGTTGCCAGTATTCCCGCGCGCGGTCAAGCGAGCGGGCGGGGTCGCTCATGTCCCGGATGCGCTCATAGCCGACCTTGGCGAGCCACTGTTTGATCGGCTCCGCGCGGGGGCTGGGCACCGACTGGATGATGCGCAGAAGGGTTTCCGCACTTGCCACGTCAGTCAGGTAATTCTTGCCGTCAGCGGCCACCAGTTTCAGTCGGTGACATTTTGTCACCGACTCGCTCCCTTCCTTTTTGAGCCGTTCCCTGAGTTTGTTCCAGTATTTCCGTGCGGTTTGATAATCCGCCTGCTGAATCAGCGCCGCGATGACATCCACGACGGAAAAGAACCACGTCTCGGACGCTTCGTCAAAGATCCTGCGGATTTTGTAGTTTTCAAAGACTGCCAGGGCTTGTTCCTTGTTCATGGTTCACCTCCATTGGGCGCGTCTTGGAATCAATGAAATCTTCGGATGCTGTGCTTTTCAAGAACGACGAGCGACAATTCGTTTCCCACGGCCTTCTCCTTATTCCGTTGTCGGGCATGCCCGGTCTGCGCAGCGTTTGCACGGTGTCAATTCAGCCGGCGATGGCCCACGGAACTTCCTTGCGGTTAGTCTACCGAAGCGTCCCCGATTGGCGCAAAGACACCGGGGCGTGGCCCCGGCGGGGAAAAGCGGCGGCATTCGCGCACGTACTCAACAGAGGCGCGGCAGTCGGCGACTGGCAATCAGTTCTTTGCCCCGTACTTCGTTTCGTCGCGGGGTTCGCAGTCGCACCCGTCCTCGCAGTCGCAGTCGCAGTCCGCGCACTCCTCATCATCCCCGCAGCCGCAACCGCAGCCGCAGGCATCCTCCTCGTCGTCGTCCAGCGTGGGATCGTTTTCCGCGGCGTCCTTGATGTAGCGCAGGAGCGCGTCCGGGTCGGGCGGCAGGATTTCCATGAGGGCCACGTCCACGAGCAGGTCCTCTCCGGCCAGGGGGTGGTTGGCGTCCACGACGACGCGCTCGCCGTCCACGGCCACCACGGTCAGCAGCATGCCGCCCTGTCCGGGGTTGCCCATGTGGAAGGTCTGGCCGACTTCGGGAACCAGGCCCTCGGGGAACAGTTCCAGCCCGATTTCCTGCACCATGTCGTCCAGGCGCTCGCCGAACGCCTCGGCGGCGGGTACGGTCACGGACCTTTTCTCGCCGGGTTCCATGCCGATGACGGCGTTTTCAATGCCCGCCAGGTAGCGGCCCACGCCCAGGATGACCTCCAGCGGCTCCTCATCGGGCGACAGGTCTATTGCGTCGCCGCTGTTGAGGCCCACACGGTAATGAATCAGCACGCGGTCGCCGGATGCGGCCCTGGCCATGGGAAATTCCTTTCGCAGCCGCGCCCGGACGCGGCGGGTTAAAAAAAAGACCCGGCCGCGCGTCCCGTGCGGGATGCACGACCGGGAATGGACAGTATACTACAGGGTGCTAGTAACGGCGTGAACCGCC
The DNA here is from genome assembly GCA_937923585.1 of uncultured bacterium. Classification (GTDB taxonomy): domain Bacteria; phylum Hydrogenedentota; class Hydrogenedentia; order Hydrogenedentales; family CAITNO01; genus CAITNO01. The sequence goes on along the minus strand of CALDSM010000197.1, from coordinate 1,257 downwards.
GCCACCGTAACCGCCGCCACGGCCGCCGCCGCGTCCACCCTCTTCCTTCGGGCGGGCTTCGTTCACCTTGACTTGACGGCCGTCCAAGTCCTGGCCGTCCAGCGCCTGGATGGCGGCCTGGCCTTCGGCGGCGTTCGGCATCTCGACGAATCCGAACCCGCGCGAGCGGCCCGATTCGCGGTCGCTGATGACGCGGGCCGACGAAACCTCGCCGTGCGCCTCAAAGGCGGCGCGCAGAGAATCGTCGGTGGTGCTGTAGGACAGGTTTCCGGCAAAAATGTTCATGCGATCAACTCCTGATCGTCTTGGGCTCACGCCCGGGTGTCTATATACCGTCGGTTCAGCACAAGCACATGGTCGGGACATTTCCACGGACGCAGACACCTGAGGAGCTGATCGACTTCATAAACGGAACTGCGCAAACGACGCAGTTCCGAGACGCCCAAAACTATAACAAACCATTGTGATTTTTGCAATACCGGTCCGGAGTCTGCGCGGTCAGTCACACTATCTGAACACGATGGTGCGGCGGCGGTAGACCATGATGCGGTCGGCGGCGTGGGCCTGGACGGCGGTGGAGAGGACCTTGCGCTCGATGTCGCGGCCGAGGGCGACCAGATCATCGGGGCTGTGGGCGTGGCTGACGCGGATGGTCTCCTGCGCGATGATGGGGCCCATGTCGAGGTCGGCGGTGGCGTAGTGGCTGGTGGCGCCGATGAGTTTCACGCCATGCTCGTAGGCCTGATGGTAGGGCTTGGCCCCCTTGAATGCGGGCAGAAACCCGTGGTGTACGTTGATGATGCGGTGGACGTAGGAATCAATGAACTGCGGCGTGAGTATCTGCATGTAACGGGCGAGCACGACGAAGTCCACGTGATGCGAGCGGAACAGTTCCAGCACGCGGGCCTCGGCTTCGGCGCGGGTGTCGGGCGTCACGGGCACGCACACAAAGGGGATGCGGAAATTGTCCGCGACATGCTCAAGGTCGTTGTGGTTGCTGACGATGAGCGCGGTGTCGGCGTTGATTTCGCCGTACTGGTGCCGCAGCAGCAGGTCGTACAGGCAGTGATCGTATTTGGAGACCATGATCGCCATGCGCTTTCTCTCGTCGGAAAAGCTGAGCCGGGTTTCCATGCCGTAACATTCCGCCAGGCGGTCGAGCCCCTCGCGGATCTCGCGCCGGGTGACGGAAATGCCGCCGCAATCGAAATGCACGCGCATGAAGAACCGGTTGTCGAACGTTTCGGAATGCTGCTG
>CALDSM010000196.1 GCA_937923585.1 uncultured bacterium | reverse complement strand
TACGAGATCTGATCGTGACTGGAGTTCAGACGTGTGCTCTTCCGATCTGAAGCGCATCAGCTCCGGCCGCCTGCGCGGCATCGGCTACGACGACAAGGCCGGCAGCGCGCGTCAACGCGCCGGTAAGACTGTCACCGGGATCAAGCGGAGGAACGACGGTGTACGTCAAAGAGGGGTCGGTGGTGCCGGTGTTGTCGTACACCTTGCTCTTCGCCTCTGCGCTCACCGTCAGGTTGACGGTCTCAATCCACTTCGCGTACAGCGTCAAGACCGACGTGTTCAGCGTGGTCGAGGCGAGCACTTCCGTGCCGGAACCGTTGGCGGCCGGGAACCAGCCAAGGAAGTTGAAGCCCGAACGCGTGGGCGTGGGCAGAACGCCGCCTAGCCCCACGCCCTGTCCGTACGTCTGTCCCCCGTTTATTGACGTGCTGGTGGGGGACACCGAAGCGCCGCTGCCGTTGGCGTCAAAGTTCAGGGTGTACATATCAGAAGAGAAAACCGCGCGCACCGCATGACCGCTGCGGTTCAGCGTCGTGACCTGATCGTTGTTAATGAAACCTGCATTGAACGTATAAAGCTGCGCGGAGGTGCCCACCGTAACCCAGTTGTCGGGGTCGCCCAGCGCGGCCACATTCGCCTCCCAGCGCGTGAACAGGAAACCGCTGTCCGGCACCGCGTAAATGTTGACTGCCGCACCGTTGTCATAACTGTTGCTGCTGCCGGCGATCCAAACGGGGTCGCCCGCTCCGGTACCCTTTCTGAGAGTGCCGCCGCTGCCGCCGCTCACCGTTGCGGTGACGCTGTAAGAGGACTTGTATGCCGTCGCGCAGATGTTCCATCTCGATGCGAGGGAACCGGTGTACGCCATGTTCTTGTCGCCCGATGCCGACATGTAGGCAAGACCGGTGGAATAGCGCCGGGTGGAGAAATTGAGCATTGAAAGAACATTGCTCTGGATGGGGAGTGGGCTGGCGTTTGGCGTCAATGTCCCGCTGGTGGTGGCCGAACAAATGTCAACGACCATGTAATCGGCAGGAATAGGGCCGTTCAGCAAATTGCCCGTGGCAGGTGCGGCGCTCGTGACGGTGCCGCTGTTGGCGTTTCCCCCGTAATGATTGGCAAAGGCCACACCCAAAGGATTGGACTGGTCAACATTGCTCAAGCACACAACCGCAGCCTGTTTCCGGTTGACGGCGCTCGCGTAAATCACCGACAGCGTGAACGTCTGGTCGGTGTCTGAATCGCCAATCGCTGCGTAGAACTGCTCCGCGCTGAGTCCGTTGGTGGTGCCAATTGTCAGAAGGGCTCCATCCGACTTGGCAAAGGATATGCCGTTCCACGTGGGCAGAGTGGTGGTGGAAACGTAGGCCTGATCATAAGTTGATGCCACGGTTGTATACGTTGCGGTAGTGAGCACCAGCACCCGGTTCTTGCCGGCCGGCGCCGTGTACAAGGCGCTTTCGTTGGTGCGCGCGGTGCTGCTCGCGTAAACCTCCGTGGCCGTGCTCGACGTTGTCGGCAGAATTTGCGGTGCGGCAAAGGCCGGAGTGACCGCAATGCAGCACAGGCATGCCGCAATGGCCAGCGCCACAGGCGTGACAGTCCTGTGCCCGCGTGCAATTCGCCGTGCGCTTCCCAAACTCATGTCAGATATCATCATAGCCAAACCATCCTGTGCGTTAGATTCCATGAGAATCTCCGAATGGCGGTACTCCCCACCACAGGCAATACCGCGGTGACTGCCCACATGCCGGATATGACCCACAGTCTTCGCCTTGAAAAGTCTCGCTTTCGCAGAAAGAATCCGAAAGAAGAAACCCCCAGACCACGTCCGCACACAGCCACGTATTAAACTGTGCATTGCCGCCTCGAATGGCGGCCTGATCCATGACGGCACCAAACGGCGGCTAACCTGTCACACCTTTATCATGACACCCCACCGCATGGGGCACATCCTCTGACGTGTCCGGTCGGCATATTTGCCGACACGGTTCTTGCCAAGACTACCGGCCACCGCTTCATCTGCTGATACCACGATACTATATTCAGCGATGAAAGGCAAGGTTTTTATGGCCTTTCGCAAATTGGGGAGCAGACAAAGGAACCCACTGGGTACCGGAACGGGGTCCCAGCCCATTTCCTCCCGAATTCGACAGAACGCAACGCCCTGGACTGGCGTACAGCGTCTCTTCTTGCTCTTGCCCTTGCTCAAAATTAGGCATCGGTCTCGCTATTTCCATAATTCCCAGACTGGAGCAAGAGCAAGAGAGCAGAACGCGGCAACCCACGCCAATCGGCTAAACCATTACAATAGAATCAATTAGACTTGGCACCCAGACAAGGAACGCAAAAACCTCGGTGGCAATCGCTTTGTCGGTTGCGGTGCTGCAAACCGAACCGCAGTCTGTCTCACCGTCCTAAAAAAGCCCCCGGACGGGTTACCCGTCCGGGGGCTGATCCTAAGAATGTTAGGGAGCGTCAGAACGCTCCGGCTATTTGCGGCGGCGCTGCCTCGCCACGCCACCCAGACCAATCGCCGCGGCCAGTGCGGCCAGCCCGAACACACCGACCGCAGGCGCTCCCTTGCTCACCGTCAGCGTAAAGACGGGTGAATCCACCACGGAGACACCGTCGGACACGGTGCATTTGTACTGACCCGAATCCTCCATCGCCGACGGGTAATACGTCAACGCTGGCAGGTCCGCCGGGGTGTCAGTAACCGCAGCCCATCCACCGCCCACGCCGTTCATCTTGTACCACGCATAGTGCGGTGTGCCCTCGGCGCACACGGCCAGCACTTCCAGCGTCGCGGACGTGGGCTCCGCCACCTCCACAGTCAGGGGGCTGACCACGTCAACCCACAGCCCGTGGCATCCCGCATTCACGGTCACGGTCGTGTTGATCGGCGCGGGCATGTTGTAGCTGGCAGTGTCTGAGGGGGTGAAGGTGACGGACTGCAGGCTCGTCCCCACCGGCGGCACCGTGTTCGGCGCGGTCCATGCAAAGGCTCCGGCCACCACGGCGTTGCTGTACGGATTCTTGGCCGAACCGCCGGTCAGTATGGAAGTGCCCAGAGTCTGCCCCTCGTTGATGGTCGAGGCGGTCGGTGCCGTGAGCGTCGGTGTCGCCTTGTTCACCGTCACGGTCACGTTTTCGGACAGCGTCGAATAGAGAGTCAGATTGCTTGGCGTGAAGGTCACGCTGGCCGGCCGATTGCCCACGCTGCCCAGCACTTGGGCGGGATTGGTCCACGCAAAAGCGCCCGGGGTCAATGAGACCCCACCGCTCAGCGTTGACGCGCTCAGCGGCTGGCCCAGGGTAATTGCCGTTGCCGTGGGCCATGTGGTGATGTTCGGCAGGTCCTTGTCCGTAATCGTTCCGGTGCCTGTGGCCGTGGACGGCAGCGCGTAGTTGGACAGCGAAGTGCCGGAACCGGGTGCCATCATGCCCGTCAGCGAGGCCGTGACGGTAATCCCGGTGCCGGGCGCGGAACTGGCATAGGCGCCGACCGTCTGCGTCACCGTGATAGATTCTCCCGCCACCAGATCGGACACCAGGAAATTGTCCGGTGTCAGGTTTGCAGTGGTGGTACCGTCCTGCTTCTTGGTCGGGTTGTTGGCGATAACCACGGTCGCAACCTTGGGCGTGATATTCGCCGTGAAGCCGGTGGGCTGTGTCAGGCTGTAGTTGCCCGAGTCCGGGCCGCCCAACGCCCACACGCCCGTAACCGTCACGGCCTTGTTCGTGCCCACGTTCTTGTTGGCGAAGGTGCCGCCTGACGGCGGGGTGACCGTGACCGTTTCAACGCCAACCACGCCCGACAGGCTGCCGGTGCTGCTGAAGGTTGCCGCCGTGGTCCCGTCATACAACTTGTCGTTGAACGCCGCGCCCGTCACCGTCAAGCCCTTGGCCGTGATGCTCGCCGTCAGCCCGGTCGGCTGCGTCAGCGTGTAGTTGCCCGCATCCGCGCCGCCCAGCGTCCACGGACCCGTCGGCGTCACGGCTATTCCCGTTCCGACGTTCTTGCTGGCAAAAGTGCCCGCGACCGGCACGGTCACGGTGACCGCTTCGCTGCCGACCACGCCGAAAAGCGTGGTGCCGGAGAACGTGGCCGCCATCGTGCCGTCATACGCCCGGCTCACCGCCGCGGCGTTGCTAACCGTCAGGTCCTTGGCCGTAATGTCCGCCGTCAGCCCGGTCGGCGGCGTCACCGTGTAGTTGCCCGCATCGTCACCGGTAAGCGTCCATGTGCCCGTGGCGGTCACCGCAATGCCGGACCCGATATTCTTGGATGCAAAGGTGCCCGCGGCCGTCCCGCTGAGGCTGACGATGTCGCTGCCGAGCACGCCGGAAAGCGTGCTGCCGCTCACGGTGGCCGCCAGCGTGCCGTCATACACCTTGTCCGCGGCCCCGGCATCGCTCACCGTCAGGGCCTTGGCCGTGATGTTTGCTGTCAGCCCGATCGGCTGCGTCAGTATGTAGTTGCCCGCATCATCGCCGTCCAGCACCCAACCCGGGGCGCTGGCCGTCACTGCAATGTCGG
>CALDSM010000195.1 GCA_937923585.1 uncultured bacterium | reverse complement strand
ATACGAGATCTGATCGTGACTGGAGTTCAGACGTGTGCTCTTCCGATCTGGTGTGAGCACATCCACATATGATGCCTTCGAATATCTAATACATCGCGGTCGAATAGTCTTCCTGCTTGATTCATTTGATGAAATGGCCCAACAACTGAGTCGGGACGTCATCAGAGAGAATTTAAGAGCGCTTCTTGATGGCATTGGTCCAACATCTCGCGCAATAATGACGTCACGCCCGAACTACTTCGAGAGGCGTGCCGAACGCTTTCTGGTAGTAGAACGAAATGGCGGTGTCGAATATCACCCCCTGGACGAGAAGGCGTATCAAAACTCCGTTATTTCCAGTAGGTTGGTACAGGAGGCACTCTTTGCTAACCAATTCGCACGCATATGTGACCTTACACCGCATCAACGAAAACACCTGTTCGAGACTGTTTTGGGTGGCAACTCTCCAGCGCATTCGAAGCTTATGGAACTATTGGGCAGGTTTCACAACCTAGACAACCTGTCTCAGCGTGCTGTAATTGCGCGGCTATTAACCACCGTTGTAACGACACTGGCACAGAAACAGCAGGTCCTCACGGTGGAAGGGTATCCTATCTTACCGGAAGATCTTCGCACTCTGAACGAGTCCAAGATCTTTGAGATAGTGATCTACAATCTGCTTGACCGTGACAAGGGCATTGGAGGACTCACAGCAGCACAGCGGCTGGCGTTCCTCAGGGTTCTGGCAGTCTATCTTCAGCAACCAGGTCATGACCTTTTTGCCACGCCTGCTGAATTGCGCTCGTTGGTAGAGTCTGCCTTTTCGGAGCAGTTGAACCGTTCCGACATGCGTGAGAATCTCCTGGAGTCTTTCTACCGCACCTGCAGACGCCATTCCGGGTTGACTACGGAAGGCCAGTTTCGTGACACAAGTGGTTCGCTTGACACACCGGTTGATGAGGCTGACACGGAATCCCGAGTTGGATTTTCACATAATAGTCTGCGCGAATATCTGGTGGCAGACGCACTTATCCAGTACATCAAGACGGGGCGCGACATACCGAACATTAGAACTGTAGTCATAACGGACGCCGTGGCGGATTTCTTTCGGGGACGTGCGGAATACGAACAAGATCTCGCCAAAGGTCTCTCTCGAGCTTACGATAATAACAATGACAGCAGATTCCATGAGATCTTTTTCAAACTCATCATGGCATTTGTACGAACAGATAAGTCCCACGTCTCCCTATTGGGATCTCCACCTCGGTTTACTGGGGTCGATCTGAGCGATCTCGACCTATCGGATCTGTCTCTTGTCGGAGCCTATTTTGGTGACTGTGTTGCGCAGGACACGGACCTGAGAAAGTCAGACTTACGCGACTCAATTTTTCAAGGATGCATAATCGATCCTCTCATTTTGGACGATGCCGAACTGGACAATGCTGACTTTCGCAGGTCAGAAATTCGGTCAATCTACGTTCATGACCATAATGAACTCCGCACATTGGCACTTCTTGACGATCCTGCGGCTCGCCAGTGGCTTTATAGCGCAGGTGCCCTGGTTCAGGGATACGAGAAGCTCAATCCGCTTCTGGGGCAACCATGGTATGAGGCCGCTCGCGAAGTCACGAAGACGTTGGAAAAGAGGATCGCCGGCACTCATCAGGCAGTTTCACTTTCAAAGGGCACAAAGGCAGAATATCGCGAGTTTGCAGAGAAGTTTGTTGGTTATCTGATACGGAAGAACATCTTGCTCAAAATGAGAAAGTCGAACCACGGAACAGGCTATGTCGTGAAGCTCGACAGGAAGTATCTATCTACAATCAATGCTTTTTCTCGTGATGGTATTATCGACTCGAATATCAAGCCTTTCTTTGAAAAGTGCCTTGATTCTGCCAAGAAATAGGCATTCCCATGTGTCGGTCTGCAGTTGTTCTGTAACTTCGCATGAGTTCACACGCGGGGCATGCGAAGGAGGACGAAGTCCGACGAAGCAATCTCCAGCCCGCCATGCCCAGACTCCGGGCCACGGTTACAAGAGATTGCTTCGTCGGGCTGAGGCCCTCCTCGCAAAGACGCTGTGACCTTAAGCCAAAACTGCAGAAACGCCGCCTTGCGTATAGCCGCCCTTGAAGGGAGCCACACATGCGTTTCTTCCTCATGCTGCTTTCTCTTGCAGTTTTGTCTTGTTCCACTGCGTATTCCGAACCGCCCGCCGGGACCAAGTGGGAGCCCAACCCGGAGTTCACGGACGAATTCAACGGCACGGTGCTGGACAGCGCCAAGTGGGACGATCACAACCCCACCTGGGAGGGACGACCTCCGGGCTGGTTCAACCCCAAGAACGTGGGCGTGAAGGACGGCAACCTTGAACTGTGGTCGAAGGCGGAAACGCTGCCGGGGCTAAAGCCTGAATACAAGGATTTCACCACGGCGGCGGTGAAGAGCAAGAAAACGGTGCTGTACGGCTATTTCGAGGTGCGATGCAAGCCGGGGAAATCACATGTGTCGAGCGCGTTCTGGTTCTACAACGCCGAGAAGGACTGGTGGACGGAAATTGACGTGTTCGAGATCGGCGGCGGTGCGCCAGAACACAAGAACACCTATTACATGACGCTCCACGTGATGCGCTCGCCCGGCGACGACAAGCGCCGGTCCGACGGCGACAAATGGACCGCACCCTACGTGCTGGCGGACGAGTGGCATGTATATGGGGTGGACTGGAATGAGAAGGAAATCGTCTGGTACGTGGATGGCAAGCCGGTACGGACGGTGAAGAACACGCTGTGGCACCAGTCGTTGAACCTCAACTTCGACTGCGAAACGATGCCGGAATGGTTTGGCCTGCCGACGAAAGAGGAACTGCCCGCTGTCTTCCAAATTGACTGGCTGCGGGCATGGAAGAAGGCGGAGGGGAAATAGGACTTTGGGTCTGGGGGTCTGGTAAGGAACGGACAGGCAGTTGCCGCGATGTCCTCTCGTCGGCCGGGTCACGGGAAAGGCCGTACAGAAATCATTGGGGGCCTGCGGCCCGCCTGACCGAGGCCAGCACGGCCTCCACCCGCGCTTTCAATTCCTTTGGCAGGTTGGGCAGGATCGCCTCAAGCGTTTCCCTGATGCGCTGCGCCGCGGCGGCGTCGAGCCATGCGCCGTCGTCATCGCCGCGCAGCGGCCTGCCCGACGCTTTCAGGGTGCTCTCCTCCATCCCGATGCATTCAAGCACCGCCGCGCCTGCGGGGCCGTAGTACAAATCACAGTGCTCGCGAAGCACCTCGTCGAAGGCGATGTCGGGATTCCAGAGCGCCTGCGCCCAGCAATGGGCGCGCACTTCGGCAAGGTTGGCGGGGGCATCCGCACCCGACCCGCCGCCCAGCGCATACACGCCGGACACGCCGTTCTGGATATAGAAGAGCACATTGGGCTGGATGGTGTGCAGGTTGGGGAAGGGCAGGCGCGGATCGCGCCGGTTTGCCGCCTGGTCGAGCACCCAGATCGTCCCCCCCAGCCTGGCCCAGCCGCGCAGGTCATCCGCAAAGGCGGCGTTGGCCGGGTCGTCCACGGGCCGCGCGAAGTCCATGTCGAGCGCGGAGAGCTGCACCACGACATTCTCCGCGGGACGCAACGATTTGGGCGGGCGCCGCAGCGCGGACGGCAGCAGCACATGGACGCGCGGGGGCGCATCGGGAAAGAGTCCGGCGAGCCGGTTCGCCACTCGGTTCGCGGTGAACAGCACGCTGGCGGCGGGGCCGCCCTCCGTCGCGTCGCGCGCGGCGCACTCCGCCGCGGCCGTGGGTGTCAGCCAGTCAAGCGCGTTCAGGCTCCATGTGTTTGTGCCGGGGGGCCATGCGGCCCGTTCCCGCCGGGCCTTGGTTTCCGCATCGGCCCCGTCTCCCGCGCGGATGAGCGCGGCAATTGCCTCTGCGATGCGGTCCGCGCCCGCCTCCGAACCGTATTCCGCCGAATTCGGCGTCGTTTCGGCCGCGGGCGGGAGCGGAGCCGTGAACGCGTCCATGTTCGGCGGCGGCGGTGTGAACGCCGCGGGCAGGCGCAACCCCCGGCGAAATTCCTCCACATCGGCCCCGCGCCACTGGCCGAACACGCCTGCCTCGCGAAAGGCGAAGGCCGAATCACCGCGCAGTTCCACGTTGTTCATGGTCATGGCGGCGGGTGTCACGCGGGTCACGCCGGGCGCGATCCAGCGCGCGTCAAAGGCCTTTGCGAAGAAGGTGTACACGCCGTGCAGGGTGGCCTGGTCACTGGTTCCGGCGATGAGCAGCTGTTTCTGGGCGCCCCGGGCAGTGTACCGTCTTCCCGGCGTGTAGGTCCGTATCAGAAAGCCGTCAGGCGACAACCCCTCCAGTTCTCCCGGCTTCACCATCTCTTCGGTGATGATTTTCGCGCCGAGCCACACGTTGTATTTGCTGTCGTTCACGGCGCTGGCCGTGATGGCCCTGCGCGTCGCCTGTTCCCAGTAGCGGCAGAAGGCGCCTGCCGCGGTCCGGATCAGCGCGGACGGATTCTCCGGGGTGACCACGTGGAAATACTCATAGTCGCCCGCATCCATCCAGGCCCGGCCGCTGTCCACGGCGGGCGCTTGCGCGGCGGCCGCGCACTGGAGCGCCGCAAGGGCGATTATCGAGCAAAGCATGACGTGCCTTTCCCTGTCCGGTCCTGCAACCTTCCCGAATTCCGGCCCCGGTTCCGGGCTGTTTGCTCGTTCCCAAGTTGCACTTGGGAACGCACTTGTCCGCGAAGTTTATCCGCCGTGGCGGGTTGTACTTCGCCACCCCGGGTAAAAGCCCGCAACGGCGAAGCAGTGGAAACCGGGCTACTTCTTGTCCGTCGCAGCGCCCGCATCGCGGACGGAAACCGGCGCGGGCTCAGCGGTGGCCGCGGCCCCGGTGTTCTTTTCGCACCAGGCCTTCAGGTCGTCCACCCATTGGCCACGCCGTTCGGCCGGTTCAAGAAAGCCGACCACCGCCACGGACCGGTACAGTTCCATCAGGGCGAGCATGAAGTTGTACACCGTGGAGGAGGCGCCCAGTTCCGCGCTGTGGCTGGCCGTCTGCGCGTCCAGCAGGTCGGTGACGCTGACCACGCCCCTGCCGTAGCCGATGGTGACCAGGTCCAGGCTCTTCGCCGCAGCCTCCGCCGCGGCGCGCGATTCGGTGATGTTCGTGTACGAGGCGTGCGCGATCTCAGCCGCGGTGCGGATGCGCTGCTCCAGTTTCTGCGAGACGGACGCGCGCTTGATCTTCAGGGCTTCGAGCGACTCACGGGCCTGGATGCGCTCCGCCCTGCGCTTGCCGCCGGTGTACAGCGGCAGAGAACCCTGGATGCCCACGGTCACGGAACGCTCCGGCGTGCCCGGGATCAGTCCGCTGAAGAGGGTGCTCTCCGTGCCCTTGCCCCCGGTGTACAGCTTGTATTTCATCTCCGCCTGCACGCCCAGGGTCGGCACAAAGTACTTGCGGACCCGCGCCGTGTGCAGGCGGTCGCCCACCTGAATGCCGCTGTCAATCTGCTTCAGCTCCGGTGCCTCGTGCAGGCCCCGGTCCACGGCGAAATCGCAGAATTGGGCAAAGCGTTTCGGGTCGCCCAGAAACTCCACCATGTCCTTTTCGCCGGTGAGGAGGATGTCCTCGTTGACGCCCACCTCGGCCAGGCGGAAGGACTCCTCCTCGGGCCGGTTGAGCACGCGGTTGAACTGGAATTCAGCGGCATGCCGCGTGGCGCCCGCGTTGATCACCTCGATGCGGTTCTGCGCGGCCTGCGCCTGCCAGCGGTACACCTCGCCGGGACCAGCCACGCCGACCTCCTCGCGCACCCGCGCAATCTCCAGGTTCGCGCGCGTCTTGTGCAGGTTTGCGCGCTGAATGCTTTCAAACGCCTTGGCGCGGAGCACATTGAAATAGGCGTTCGCCGCGAGCTGGATGATGTCCAGTTCAAACCCGTCGTATTCGTGCTCCAATCCCTCCTGCAGCCGCTTCTGGATCTCCGCATTGGCGTGCGCCATCTCATCGTAAATAAGCTGACTGGCCACAACGGAGCCCGTCCACAGCCGTTCCGGCTGGAAGGAGCTCGCCAGTTCCTTGCTGATGGTCGTGGCCAGCGTCTTCGCGTCCACCTGCGGCAGCAGCACCGCCGTGGCCGCGGGCACATTCTGCGCCGACGCGCGCAGCGACCGCTCTTTCTCGCTCAGGTCGAGATTGCCCGACAGCGCGGCCTGCACCCCCGAAACCAGGTTGTACTCGCGGGCGTAAGCGGCGGGCTCCTCGTTGATCAGGTCCGCCTCGGCCATCAGTTTCCACGCGGGCGAATAGCCTATGGTCCGGGCCGTCTCCATGTTGATCGTCAGCGACTCCCCCGCCTTCAGCTCGGACGGCAGTTTCCCGGCCTCCTCGCCGTTGACAATGCGCTGCAGATAGTTGGCCGCCCGGCGCGCAAGCCGCCGCAGTTCGCCCTCGGGCGCCAGCGTGGCCAGCGCCCCGTCCCTAACATCCTCGATCCCCATCATCGAGAAGGATGCCAGTTTCCGGTCGTTGACACCCTTTGCCAGCGCGGCAAACTGTTCCATGCTCAGATTGGTCAGGGGGCCGTAGTACACCGCCTCGGTGTCCGGCGCGATGGCGGCAAGCGTGGCGGCGGCGTCCCCGACGGCCGGAACCACGCGCGCATCCAGCCCGAACTTCTTGAACTCCTCGGTGAGGTTGATGTTCATTTCCTTCAGCGCTTCCACCGTGGCGCCGTTGGCCACGAACGCAAGCCGGGTGAACGGGTGCATTTCCCGCAGTTTGCCGAGGTCCCGCGCGAGCGGATTCCCGGCGGCAATGTACACGAGATTGGTGACGCCGCTTCCGCCCCCCGACCGCGGCAGGCCCAGCAGTTTGGAATCCACCACCCGCGCGGCAATCACCGGCTTCTTCAGCGCGCCCCGGCGGCAGGCGTCAAGGGAGCCGACGAGTCCGGCCGCCACCACCGCATCCACCTTCGGCGCCGAGAGCAGCGCGTCCATCTCCCGGCGGATGCCGGCCAGCGTCCAGTCGCCGACGCGCTGGTCAAAGCGCACGTCATAGACCTTCCCGAGCATTTCGGTTACCTCGGCCTTGAACCGGTCCGCAGCGTCGCCCCGCAGCGGCGGTCCGTCCAGCAGCAACCCCACCGTCATCACGCGGCGCGGCCCGCTCAATTCCTCAAGCGCTTCCGACACCTGCGCGGAAACAGAGTCCTTCTGCGCGTCAGCACGCGCCGGAGCGTCCGAAACGGGCGGCTCCGCGAACGCCTCAGAAGCGGCGAAGACGGCAAAAAGAACGGCAAAGCACGCCAGCAAGCGTGATCCAGTCATGCGCAAGACCTCCAAACAGTCATCCCAACACGCCAAGAATATACGGTGAACGGGGGGGTATTCTCCAGCGGCGTGCGGCCCCGGTTCCACACCGCAAACCTGCTATTGCGCCGCACCCCGTGCAAGTGCTAGAATTGCACGGTTTTACCAATTCACAGGGGCAGTGTGCCGGTCAGTTCCGGCACAGGGCTCGGGTGACCGGTCTGTCTGGCCGGCCACGCCCTTTTGCCCCCAGGCTTAACCCGAACGGAGAGAGTTATGGCTATCGTCACCATGCGCCAGTTGCTGGAGTCCGGCATTCACTTCGGACATCAGACCCGCCGCTGGCACCCCAAAATGGCCCGTTACATCTACGGCCAGCGCAACGGCATCTACATCATCAACCTTCAGCACACGTTGCGCCAGTTATATAAGGCGTACGGGCTGGTGCGCGACACGGTTGCCGACGGCGGCCACATCCTGATGGTCGGCACGAAGCGCCAGGCGCAGGAACCGGTGCAGCGTGAGGCCGAGCGCTGCGGCATGTACTACGTGAACAGCCGCTGGCTTGGCGGCACGCTGACCAATTTCCGCACGGTCAAACAGAGTATTGCGCGCCTGACCAAGCTGCAGGAAATGGAAAACGACCCCGAGATTGACAAGAAACACACGAAGAAGGAACTCGTGATCCTGCGCAAGGACCGCGACAAGCTGGGCAAGAACCTGCTGGGCATCCAGAAGATGCCGGGCCTGCCGCGCGTGGTCTTCGTGATTGACGCCAAGCGCGAGGCGATTGCCGTGCTTGAGGCGCAGCGCCTGCACATCCCGTGCATCGGCGTGGTGGACACGAACTGCGATCCCGACGTGGTGGATCTGCCCATCCCCGGCAACGATGACGCCATCCGCGCCGTGAACCTTTACTGCCAGGTCATCGCCGACGCGGTGCTCGAAGGCAAGCTGCGCGCCGAAAAGGTGCAGGCCGAGCGTGAAGAGGACATGATGGCCGCGGGCGAGGGCTCCGACGAGGAGCCGAAGGCGATCACCGGCGACGACGCGTATGACCGCGTGTACGAGGAAGAGCCGAAGACGGCCGAAGAGACCGCCCCCGCCGCAGAATAATGCGGGCAGGAGACAGAAACCAGGAGTCAGGAGAGAGGGCGGCGCCGCGGCAGTCTGCTGACGGTTCAGGGCCGGACTCTCCGGGAAGATGAGCGGAACAACCGGGCGGCAACACAGGTTCAGCCCGATCAAGGACAGGGATACAACGATGGAAATCACAGCGGCACAGGTGAAAGAACTGCGCGACGCCACCGGCGCGGGCATGATGGACTGCAAACGGGCGCTGGCCGAAAACAACGCCGATTTCGACGCGGCGGTGATGTGGCTGCGCGAAAAGGGCATGGCCAAGGCCGCCAAGCGCGCCGACAAGGTCGCGTCCGAGGGCGCGGTGGTGTCCTGCGTGGCAGCGGACGGCCGGAGCGGGGCGGTGGCCGAGGTCAACTGCGAAACCGATTTCGTGGGCCGCGGCGAGGCGTTCCGCGCCTTTGCGGCCGACGCGTGCGCCCAGGCGCTCGCGGTTGGCTGCTGCTGCGAGACGACCGATGCGCTGCTCGACAAGCCGCTGGCGTCGGATCCCGCGCGCACGCTGCGCGACGCGGTGAGCGAGCTGACCGGCAAGTGCGGCGAGAAGGTTAGCGTGCGCCGCTTCACCCGCTTTGCGCTGGCGGACGGCGACACGGGCACCGTGGCCACCTACATCCACATGAACGGCAAGATCGGCATTCTGGCCGAGATCACCTGCGAGAAGGCCGACGGCATGCAGGGCAGCGCGTTCCGCGCGTTCGCCAACGACCTCTGCCTGCAAATCTGCGCGGCCGCCCCGCGCTGGGTCACGGCGGACCAGATTCCGCAGTCCGAGACCGACTCGGAGATGGCCCTGTACGTGAAGCAGGCGCTGGAAACGGGCAAGCCGGAGGCGGTGTGCAAGAAGATCGCCGAAGGCAAGATGACCAAGTGGCACAGCGAGGTCTGCCTGCTGGATCAGCCCTTCGTCAAGGACGACAAGCAGACCGTCAAGGGCCTGATCAAGGCGCTGGCCGGCGAGTGCGGCGCGGTGACGGTGCGCCGTTTCGCGCGCTTCCAGCTGGGCGAGGGCATCGAGAAGCCCAAGTCCGACCTCGCCGCCGAAGTGGCCGCCGAACTGGCCAAGGCCGAAGGAAAATAGCGCAATGCCCGCCCCGGTGTACTCCCGGATTCTGCTGAAGCTCAGCGGCGAGGCGCTCGACGGCGCCTCGGGCCAGGGCTGCATTGATTTCGAGACCGTGGGGAGATTCGCGGACGAAATCGCGGCGGCCGCGCGCGAAGGCGTGCAGATCGGGCTCGTCGTGGGCGGCGGCAACATCTACCGCGGCGCGCGGGGCGCGGCAAACGGACCCGACCGGCCCACCGGCGACTACATGGGCATGCTGGCCACGGTAATCAACGCGCTGGCCGTCCAGGGCGCCCTTGAGGCGCGGGGCGTGGACACGCGCGTGATGAGCGCCATCGAGATGCCGCCCGTGGCCGAACGTTACATTCGGCGCCGCGCCATGCGCCACCTCGAGAAGGGGCGCGTGGTCATTTGCGCCGCGGGCACGGGCAACCCCTTCTTCACCACCGACACCGCCGCCGCGCTGCGCGCCAGCGAGATCGGCGCCGAAGTGCTGATGAAGGCAACCAACGTGGACGGCGTGTACGATGCCGACCCGAAGGTAAATCCCGATGCGAAGCGGTTCGACTCGCTGAGCTACACGGAGACACTGACGCGCAACCTGCGCGTCATGGACGCCACGGCGATATCATTGTGCCGAGAGAACAAGCTGCCGGTGATCGTGTTCGATCTGAACGCGCCCGGCAGCATTTTCAGGGTGCTGCATGGCGAGTCCATTGGGACTCTGGTAGAGGGAGACTGATTCATGCCGCAGCAAGTCACGATGCAGGAAGCAAGGGACAAGATGGACAAGTGCGTTGACGCGTACCGCCAGGAACTCGCCAACATACGCACCGGCCGCGCCCACGCGGGGCTCCTCGACAGTGTCGAGGTCGAGGTGTACGGGTCCAGGATGAAGATCAACCAGGTCGGCAACGTGACCGTGCCCGACGCGCACATGCTGGCCATTGACCTTTGGGACAAGTCCCAAATCGGCGCGGTGGAGAAGGCGCTGCGCGCCTCACAGCTCGGCGTGAACCCGTCCAACGACGGCCGCCTGATCCGCATCCCGATCCCGCCGCTCACGGAGGATCGCCGCAAGCAGCTCGTCAAGCACGCCGCGCACCTTGCCGAGGAGGCGAAGGTGGCGGTGCGCAATGTGCGGCGCCACGCGGTCGAGGCGATCAAGGTCCACCAGAAGGACGGCGACATCCCCGAGGACGACGCCCACCGGCTGACCGACGAGATTCAGAAACTGACCGACAAGCACACCGCCGCCATTGACGCCGCCTTGAAGACAAAAGAGGCGGACATCATGGAGGTGTGATGGCGACCCGCGCGAACAAGGCCTGACGATGCGATTTTCCGCCGTGCGCGGGCATGGACTGTTCCACGCCCCTGCGCGGCGGATTTCTTTTGCGGTGACATTTTAGACTGGCGCGAGTTTTTCTTCTTGCCCTTGCGCTTAATCTTGCCCTTGCTCCGGTCCGCTTAAATCCTGGTGATTTCGGGCAAGATTAAGAGCAGGAGCAAGAGAAGAAAACGAGGCACACCCTGCGCCAATCGGCGAAAGAGTCGCCTTTTGCGTTGGAAAGGAAGCCATGAGCGAGACTCCGGCAAGACCCCACATGGACCCGCGCATTGACCCGGCGCGGCTGCCCGGCCACATCGCCATCATCATGGACGGCAACGGCCGCTGGGCCGAACGGCGCGGGCTGTCCCGCGCCGAAGGCCACGAGGCCGGCGCGCGCGGCGTACGCCTCGCCATCGAGGGCTGCCGTGAGATGGGCATCCGCGCGCTGACCCTCTACGCGTTCTCGACCGAGAACTGGGGCCGGTCAAAGACGGAAGTGGACGTGCTCTTCCGGCTCATGAGCAAGTACATCCGCAAGGAAGTGGCGGAGATTCACCGGAACAACATCCGCGTGCGCCTGCTCGGCGAAATGGACCGGCTGCCCAAGCGCGCCGCCGCCGACCTGCGCTACTGCCT
>CALDSM010000194.1 GCA_937923585.1 uncultured bacterium | reverse complement strand
AGGCCTTCGAGACTGACTTGAGTGCGGCCCCCCGCCCCAGTGGGCGGGGGGCCAGTCTGTCTGTGTGCCAAACATGGCCTGAATCCAAGCGGCAGCGGCATGTCCTGCGCCGGCCCATATTCTTCTTGACAGCCCGAAGGCATTCTTATACAGTAGTGGTAATGAAACCGCGCGGGGCAGTTGCGCGGAAACGCAGGCTCTGCAGGAGAGTCTGTGGAGGTTGGGTGGGTGCGAACTTACGGGCATGGTGGCAGTTCAGGCGAGGCGGGACTCCGGGGGATGGGTGCAAATCCCGTCGCTAGGGGAAAGACGCACCAGTCATGCCCGCTCCTTTCTTCAAATGACCTCTTCTATTCGGTTCCCTCTCTCCCCTTAGGCCCGGTGCGTTCCGGGAATGGCAACGGGAAGAGAGGGGGCGGTCGAGATGCGTGTTCCGCCGTGTGAAGTCGCTTGACAGATCGGAGGACCGCCGCGGGCTCGGATTTAGCGTTTGGCATTGCGGTGAACCGTTCTTCTGGCTTGTGTGATGCCGACAGCCGCCGTCAACAAGAAAGGTTAGGGACCATGTTCAAGCTTGCGCACATTTCCATCATGGCAGTTCTCTGCGCGGTATTTGCCGCCGCACCCGGCGTTCAGGCCCATCCCTACCTGTATTACGGACCCATCAATGACGCGGGGAACACGGAGCCGCAGACCACCTGGAACAGCCTGTACGATGTGGCGGCCTCGTTTGACACGCATCTGGGCATCCTGATGACGCCGACCACCGGCGCCAACGCCGGCTGCAATCTTTGGGTTGCCGCGGATTGCGGCGGCGCGCCGAACACGCCCATTTGGACCACGGTCAAGGGGCAGGAGGGGGCGGCGTGGATTGGCACAAACAACGGCACGGGCGGCGCGCCGGGCTGGGCCCACACGGGCTCGGGGTCCATAGACGACCGCAAGCTGAGAATGCTCGACAAGATCCTGGACCCTTCTTCCTGTCTGGACGGTCTGCCGCCAAACACGGTCAGCGCCATTCGCCAGGCCTTCGCGGCCAACGTGGCGCGGACGCTTGAGAACGAGATAACCCTGTACAACGTGCGCATCCAGGCGTCGGCCATGGGCGGCAACGCCGACAGCACGCAAACGATTACCACGGGCGGCATGACGTCGCCCATCCCGTTCAAACTGCTGGGCATCACCGTGTACACGGTCGAGCCCCAGCAGATTCCAAACCTTTGGAAGACGCCGGATTCGCTGCTCCGTGACGCCAGCAGGTACCTCCGTGACGCCGCAGTCAACATGACCGCGGCGTACATGACGATCGGCGACCCCCGCCTGACAAATTACTGGTATTCGTTGATGGAAATTCTGGGCACGGTGGCGGTCAACCAGATGCTGCCGTCCCTGTTGTCCGGCCTCAGCACCGTTTCCGC
>CALDSM010000193.1 GCA_937923585.1 uncultured bacterium | reverse complement strand
GTTTAGTGATTGTGATGCACGGGCAGCGTCTTGTTCGGCTGTGGATGCCCGCAGTGCTTGTTGCCGCCTGCCTTGGCAGCGCGGCTGCGGGTTCCGCGTCTGGTGAAACGGAGCAGGTTACCCTTGCGCTGAAGTGGCGGCACCAGTTCCAGTTTGCCGGTTACTATGCCGCCGTGGAGAAGGGCTTCTATCGCGAAGCGGGCCTTGACGTCCGTATTGAAGAGCCCGAGGAGGCCGGAGACCCGGTGGCCGCCGTGCTTGCCGGACGGGCAAATTATGGGATTGGCGCCTCCGATCTGGTCCTGCAGCGCGCACTGGGCAAGCCCGTTGTCGTGCTTGCCGCCATTTTCCAGCATTCGCCCCACGTTCTTCTGGCAGACCGGAAGTCGGGCATCAGCAGCGTGCATGACCTTGCGGGGAAGCGCGTGGCCTTCGAACAGGAGACCGACGAACTCAGAGCATTTCTGCTGAACGAGGGCATGCGGCTCGACCAAATTACCGCCGTGCCTCTCGCGTTTGACCCCTCCCCGCTCGCGCGCGGCGAGGTGGATGCGATTTCGGCCTACTCCACGGACGAGCCCTATTTGCTTAAACAGATGGGTGTGGACTGTGTGGTCCTCAGTCCGCGGGCCGGCGGCATAGACTTCTACGGGGACTGCCTCTTCACGTCGGAGAATGAGGCCGGTCAGCATCGCGGGCGTACGAAGAACTTCGTTGAAGCCTCGCTGCGCGGCTGGAAATATGCACTGGAACATCAGGACGAGATCGTTGAGCTCATCCACGCCAAGTTCAGCCAGCGCCACAGCCTGGACCACCTTCGCTTTGAGGCGGCGGAGATCCGGCGGCTGGTGCTGCCCGAAATAGTTGAGTTGGGCTATGTCAATCCCGGCAGATGGCAGCATATCGCCGACACCTACGCGGAACTGGGCTTGATCCCGAAAGACTACTCACTCGCGGGGTTCTTTCATGAAAGAAACCCGGCACCCGACCTGCGCCGCTACCGTGCGGCCGTGGCCGGCCTGGCTGCGCTGCTGGCCGCCGTCGGGCTGGTTGTGTTCTGGATTTACCGAATGAACCGGAATCTGCACCGGGAGATGGCCGAGCGCAGCCGGGCCCAGGACGCCGCGCGGGCCGCCGAACAGCGGTTCCGCATGCTGGTTGAACGCGCCCCCTTTCCCATCGCGATTTCCGATCCCAAGACGGGGCGGGTCCGCTTCTGCAACGAGCAGTGGGAAAGGGATTTCCATCCCGATGAAAAGGAGGCGGGGGACCGCTGCACCGTGGATTCCTACGAGAATCCCGTGGACCGCGCGCGGATACTGCGCCTGCTTGAGGAGCAGGACTCCGTGCGCGACTTTGAACTGCAATTGAAACGGCACAACGGGGAAGCCATGTGGGCCTATCTGTCCGCGGCACTGATTGATTTCGGAGGCGAGCAGGCGCTCTTTGTCGCATTCAACGACATCACCGCGCGGAAGAACACCGAGGAGGAGAACATGCGCCTCATTGCAGATCTGCAGCAGGCGCTTCAGGATGTGAGAACGCTGCGCGGTCTGATTCCCATCTGCTCGTACTGCAAGCGCATCCGCAACGACACGGGGTTCTGGCTGCAGGTGGACGCCTACATTCAGCAGCACACCGACGCCGAGTTCAGCCACGGTGTCTGCCCCGAGTGCGAGGGGCGGCTGTACCAGGACCTTTGGGGCGACAACCCGCCGCCCCGCTCAGGCCCGTAATGCGGGCATCATGCCCCTCGGGCGCCCCGCCGATCAGAAGGCGGGCCGCCCGTCC
>CALDSM010000192.1 GCA_937923585.1 uncultured bacterium | reverse complement strand
GACCACCGAGATCTACACTCTTTCCCTACACGACGCTCTTCCGATCTTGGCCTCGGCCTGATTCTTGAACACAAGCTGGTCCTGCAGTTTCTTCGCCTCGATGCTCTTCTGGATCTCATCGGCGTACTTGAAATAGCGGATGAGCACCTCCCGGACCTCCAGACCTTTGCTCTTCAGCTCGGCATTGAGGTCATCGCGGGCCTTATTCGCCTTTTCCGTGCGCAGCGGGCTGTTGTAGAAGTCTTCCGTGTTCAGTTCGCCCAGCGCCTGCTTGAGAATCGGCTCGGCCTTCGGCAGTATCCCGTTGGTCAGGAACATCTGCCCCGGCCCGAGCGTGGTCATCACCTTGTACGGGTCCACGATGCGGTAGAGGATCGTGGCGTCCACGTCCACGAAGAATCCGTCCGAGGTTTGAATCTTCGCCGCCCGGGCATAGGCATGGGCGGGACCGCCCGAACTTCCCTTCTCGAACAGCGCCATGTCCAGCACCTGCATGTGCTTGGGGAAGTGGTGCAGTTTCTCCATGCCGAAAGGCTTCACAAACCAGTAGCCCGGCGTGTACACCTTCTCCAGCACCCCGCGCTTCACGCCGATGTTCACTTGTTTTATGCCGTATTCGTAGGGCTTCACGTAATCAACCACGGTGCTCACCATGATCACGCAGAAGAAGCCCAGCACCGCCGCCAG
The DNA here is from genome assembly GCA_937923585.1 of uncultured bacterium. Taxonomy (GTDB): domain Bacteria; phylum Hydrogenedentota; class Hydrogenedentia; order Hydrogenedentales; family CAITNO01; genus CAITNO01. Next base: position 3,753 of record CALDSM010000192.1, on the reverse strand, counting down.
AACCAGGGCGGCTTTCACCGGCGCGGGCAGGGCGGGCAACTGCGGCCTGCCGCCCCCCTTGCCAAACACCTCCAGCGGGCTCCTGGAACGCGGGCCATCCTCTTTGGAAATCCAGTCAGGCATAAACCGTCCTCCTCAGGCTGTGGGCCGTACGCCCATTGGAAACAGTGTAGCACAACCTTTCTGGTTCCTCATCTTCATTGTCAATTGTCCATTATCAATTGTTCATTGGTACAATCTCCCCCATGATGCATGTTCTCCCCATTCCCCGGTCCGGCCCTGTCCGCGCAACCTTCCTCTCGCGCCCCAACCGCTTCATCGTCCATGCCGAAGCCCCCGCGCTGGGCGCCTTTGATGCCTACATGCCCAATCCCGGACGCCTCCGCGAACTGCTCCTCCCCGGCGCAACGCTGCTGCTGTCCCCCACTTCGGGCAAACAGCCCTACGTCGTCGCGGGCGTCGAACGCGACGGCGACGCCGTCATGCTGCACACGCACTGGAACAACCTCGTCGCCAGGCGGCTGCTCGAAACCCGGCGCATTCCCGGACTGGAAGACGCCGAAATCGTGCGGGCCGAAGTGTCCGTCGGCCGCAGCCGGTTCGACTTCCTCCTGCGCGACCCCAGGGGCGAACTGCTGCTGGAGGTGAAATCCTGCACCCTCTTCGGCAACGGCGTGGCCATGTTCCCTGACGCCGTGACCGAAAGGGGCCGCCGCCATCTCGAAGAACTGGAAGCGCTTACCCGGGAAGGCCGCCGCTGCGCCGTGCTGTTCGTCGTACACACGCCCCGCGTATCCTGCTTCCTCCCCGACTACCACACCGACCCCGATTTCGCCCAAACCCTCCTGGCCGTGCGCAAACACGTGCAAATCATCGCGGCATCCGTGCAGTGGAACCCCGACCTCACCCTCAACGAAACCGTCCGGGCCCTGCCCGTTCCCTGGCCGCGCATCACCCGCGAGGCCCAAGACCGCGGCGCCTACCTCCTGCTGCTGCGCCTGCCCCAGCCCTCCCGGATAGACATCGGCGGCCTGGGCACACTCGATTTCCCCGTCGGCCATCATATATACGTCGGCTCCGCCATGCGCGGACTCGCCGCGCGCATGGCCCGCCATCTGCGCCTGCGCAAGCGGTATCACTGGCACATAGATTACCTGCGCGCCCGCGCAGACCATGCCGAGGTGCTGGCCGTGCGCACCTCCAGGCGCGAGGAATGCTCGCTCGCCCAAGCCCTGGGAACGAGCTTCCAGCCCGGCCCCGCGGGATTCGGCAGCAGCGACTGCGGCTGTCCCACCCATCTCTTCCACAGCGGCCCGGAGCACCCCCTCAACCTCCGCCCCTTCCACAACCTCCTCGAACAATTCCGCATGCGCCCCTGACCCCGCGGCGAAGCCCCCCGCCGCATATCCGCGCTTCCATGTCCCAAAATCGTCGCAAGCCGCCGTGATTTCATGCACTGTGAGGCAGACATTCCTGTCTGCCTTCTTCGTTCTGAATAACTTGAAGCGCTACCTATGTCCTGACTGTTCCCCGCTAGACCCAAGACCCAAGACCCTAAACCCTCCTTTGCCTGCGACTCGGCCGTATCAGGTTCGTCCGTGCGCGCCGCCCTCTCCGCCCGTGTCACGGACTGTAAACATGCACCGCCACCATGAACCCCAGCACCATCAGCGGCAGCAGCAGCACCGCCGCGCGCAGCCGCGTGAACGGCATGCGCAGCCAGTCGGTCAGGAAATCCGGCGTGTGCATGCCCGCCAGAAACAGGAAACCGGCACCCGTGCCCAGCGCAAGGTTAATTCCAAACGAGAGCAGGCACAGCGGCGAGCCGTCCTGCGAATGCAGCAGCGCCACCGGCAGCCACAGCACAAACAGCCCGTACATCCCCCCCAGCACATAATACGGGCGCCGTTCCACCGCCTCCGCCGCCAACGGTTTGGCCCGCCCGGAGGTCGCACCCGGCGCAACCCGCCGTGGCGCGGACACCTCCGGCACCTGGATGACACCGCCGCATTTCACGCAGACGATGGCCGTGCCCGCCGCGTCCTCATGCGCCTCCACCACCGCCGAACACCCGATGCACACACACCTAATCATGGCACACCCCCGTGTTGGGAAAACCACTGACCGCATAAAAACTTATACCCGACTCACCGCCCAAAGTCAACGCCCCTGAAAGAAATGACACCAAGTCGGGGCACCTCTTCTTTTGACTGCGGTGGCCATGCCGCCGCTTTTCTTCCCGCAGGCCATGCCTGCGGGTCCCGGATCGCCGGGGCCATGCCCCGGCGAAAAGAAAGCGGCGGCATGGCCACCGCAGTCAAAAAAGACCGGTGCGCAGTCAATGGAGGGCCCGGAGTTCACAGGCGGACACCCGGAAACAAGAACGCCGCCCTCATGGGCGGCGCTCACGTTACCGTCTTCCTGCCGATTATCGCCTGGATCGTCTACTTCCCGTCCTTTGCCTTTTCGGCCTCGGCCGGCCGGGTCCCGGCGAGTTCGCCCTGCACGGCCTCGAACAGTTCCGCCGTAGCCTTCTCGTCCTTCAGCTTGCGGTCATGCCAGTCCGGATAGGTCAGCAGGGTCACGCCGTAAATCTGGCGCACCGCGTCCACCGTGATCGCCGTCTGTTCCGGGTCCACCGTTTTCACCTCCACGGTGTACTTGATCCGGCGCGGCTGCACCAGCAGGAACCGGTGCACGTCCGAATACGCCACAAAGGTGCCCCGCTTGTCGCGCGTGTAAATCGTGTAGCCCTGGTCCCGCAGCACCTCCTTCACCGCCTGCCACGTCTTGTCAAAAGGCGCCTTCACGGTCAGCTCCTGGTGCACGGCGAAACCCGTCGTGTCACGCGCCGCCCGCGCACAGCCCGCCGTCGCAAGCACCGCAAGCAACAGCACCGCAAGAACAACCCTGTAAAATCGAGGCATGTCCAGCCCTCCAGAGAGATGTGGCCGTTTCAGTTACCGGCCTGCCTGCGCGGCGAAGCCGCTTTGGCAAAACCGGGCCGATCAACGCAGCGCATTGTAGCACAGCCCCAAACCAAATGTGCAAACGAAACCGGACCCAATCACGCGGCACATCCACCAACCGCAAACCAACGGACAACCACCCGCCCCCGTCCCCTCTTCATGGTCCATTGTCCCCTGTCAATTGTCCATTAACCGGACGCAATCACCCACCGCCATCTTGTCTTCATTGTCAATTATCCATTGTCAATTGTCCATTAAGAATTCATTTCCGCTCATAAATCCGCACCGGCTGCTCCTCGCGGACCTGGCCCATCGCCTCCTTCGGATAGATGGAAAACTCCACCGACGCCGGCGTCGGGTCCACGATGGACTGCCCCCCAACCACAGCCTCGGCCTGCGCCACAAGCGTATAGCGAATCTCCCGCTGCCGGGCCGTACCTCCAGGTGGCGGAGCACCCTCGTCGCCCAACCGGTCGCCATGCAAGAACGCGACCGGATTAGGTGCATTGCCCAGGGTGAGAACGACATTCTTATCTTCCGAATGGTCCCCCCGCAGAATGTTGGGCAGATTGAACTGCATTTGCCTGTTCCACTCCACCGGGACAGCCAGGCCCTGGACCACCACGGCGCCTTCCTCGTAAAGTTTCCAGTGGATCTGCACCCCCCCCGCGGCAGAAGGATAGCGCGCATTCAGGGTCACTGCCGCCTGCACGAAAGCGCCTATGCCGGCCTCGGCCAGCGTCGGCAGCGGTCCGGCCAACGGCGCCGAGCAGAGCGTCACGCC
>CALDSM010000191.1 GCA_937923585.1 uncultured bacterium | reverse complement strand
ACGACCATTTTCGGGCGCAACCCGGACTTCTAAATCCCGACGCCAGATTCGCTGACCCATTCCTGTTCCGAAGTGTCCGGGGCAGCCTCAACAGCATCTATGCGCTGCTTCAGGAACGCAATGGTCTGCATTTGGAGGACAAGCGCCTTACCTGCGATCCCCTTCCCATGAGCACTGCCATCAAGGGGTGGTGCCGACATTTCGGTGCCCTGTCAGCGGGAATATGCCTGCTGGAGGAACATCACAAGTACTCTCATCACGGCTACCGCGAACTCTACGGGACTCCCGTGGAACTCACGCACCGTTTTGCGGTTGCTTTCACGCTTGAAATGGACCTCGCCAGCACCATGAGCGCTCCACAGGCCCCTATTTGGCTGGAATCGGCGCGCCAATACGAGAACGGCGCCAATATTGCGACACAACTCGCGATCATGATTCGCCACATGGGCTGGTCTGCCAAACCACACTTCTTCGACAATTATGATCTGGTTGCACCCCTTGTGGCCCGCGATGCCGGACTGGGCGAAATCGGGCGCATGGCGATACTCATGACGCCTGAGGCGGGACCGCGGGTGCGCCTTGGAGTGGTGACAACAGACCTGCCGCTGGTTCCGGACGGACGCCGCCGCGACCAGGCTGTGCTTGATTTCTGTGCCGCCTGTGACAAGTGCGCCCGCTCTTGTCCGGCAAAGGCCATTCCTTCCGGCCCGCCCGGGAAAGACGGCGGTGCCTGCCGGTGGCGCATCAACGATGCGGCGTGCTATACCTACTGGGCCAAGACCGGAAATCCCTGCGGCCGGTGCATGGCGGTGTGTCCCTTGTCGCATCCCGGGAATCTGATGCGCTCCGTGCCATGGGGCTTCGTCCGCACCTCGCGCCTCTTTCATGCCGCGGTACTGGCCTGGGACGACTGGACCTATGGGAAAACACCCGCTCCCTGGCCCCCACCGGACTGGATGACAGTCACCATGGAGAAAGTTGCAGGAGAGGTCCACGGCAAAGGGATGGTTGCGGAACCATTGAACGAAGGCTTCGATCCGCCGTGCTGCGGCGGGGAAAGCGTGAAAATGGGCGGGAACCGAATCAAATGACCGCATTGGAAAGAACGCCTGATTTCTCGGTTATCCTTACCTGTTACAGGGAAGGGCAGAGTATCCGTGAATTTCATCGCCGGCTGACCGCCACCATGATCTCGCTCGGGCGCCCCTATGAAGTGATCCTCACCAATGACGGAAGCCCGGACGACACCCTTGAAGTGATGGAAGACATCTATGATCAGGATGTCAACACCCGTGTGCTGATTGATTTTTGTCAAAACGCGGGACAAGCTGCCGGACAGACTGCCGGAATTCTGGAATCGCGTGGACGCGCCCTCATATTCATTGACACTGACCTCCAGTTGGACCCTGAGGACATTCCAAAGCTGGTCATGTGTTTCGATGAAGGCGCTGACATGGTTGGCGGATGCCGGACTGCGCGAAACGACCCCCCTTTCCGGAAAGTGGCTTCACGCCTGGCCAACACGATCATCGGAAACATCCTCCGAAATGGAATGCGTGACATCTTCTGCTGTTTTAAGATCGTCCGGGCTGACATCGTCAGGTCATGCGGATACAGTCCGAGGCGCCTCTTTCACGTGCTGGAAGTGATGCGCCGCTGCCGGATATCCGCCGAGGTGAGGGTCAACCAGCATCCACGTCCGCACGGACGTTCCGGATGGCCGCTCCCCCGCCTCTTTGCCTCGATGCTGGTTGCCGTATTCGTCTCAGCCGGAGACCCCTTTCGGATGGTCTCGCGTGAAAGCGCAGCCCCCAAATACGAGGTGCGCCGTATACGGCGCAAAGGCCCGTAAAACTGAGTGAGGTCCAATATGATCCGGACACTGGTGATTCTGGGATCCTGTGGAACCAGCCGTGAAGTGTGGTGGGTTGTGCAGGAGACCTGCCCTGACACTCGAATAGTTTTCATGGATGACGTGAGCGAGTTGCGGGAAATCGCCTTTCCCGGCGAGACGGTTCCCGTGATAAAGGACTGGGACTTCAGCGGAGTCCGCAGATCGGTGGCCAACGGTCAGGCGGACGCATTCACCCAGTTTGTCTGCGGAATGGGCTCATCCGCCATAAAGAAGATCGCCGTGGAGAAAGCCCTTGCGGCGGGACTCAAACCCGCGCCCACATTCATCAGCGCGGATGCGCGGGTGCGTCCAAATGTGACGGTCGGTGTTGGCGGCGTCATACACAACGACGTGGTGCTCACCACCAACATCACCATGGGAGACTTCGTCAGCATACACATGTCCCGGGCAGGACACGACGTTGTAATGGAAGACTACGTTACCTTAAACCCGGGGTGCCACATCGGCGGACACGTTCGGCTGTGTGAAGGCGTTCATCTGGGAGCCTGCACCGTGGTTCAACCGCGCATCACCATTGCACCCTGGGTGCGCACGGGAATCAACACCGCCGTGGTCAGGAGTGTTGAGACACCCGGCGCAGTCCTGGTTGGTGTGCCGGCCCGCGAAGTGCAACCCCATTCAGGAGCCGGGCACCCATGAACCCATCCAGACCGCACAAAGAAGAGACGGGGCTCCACAAGGGGCCACCCAAACTGAAGGACATCGCCGTTCAGGCGGGAGTGTCCATACCCACAGTCAGCGTGATCCTGGGCGGCGGTCCCAAGGCGGAGATGTACTCGGCGAAGACTCGCAGAAAGGTGTGGGCGCTGGCCCGCGAAATGGGTTACACGCCGAATTTGCTTGCGCGTTCGCTCAAGTCCGGAAAATCCAAAATTATCGGCGTGGTCATGTCCAACCAGTACAACTCCTACTACGGCCGCCCCTTGCGGGCGGCCGAGCAGAAGGCCGCCGAACTGGGGTATGAAATCATGACCGCCGACATGAAGTGGGACTTCTCACGTTTCGAGCGCTGCATACAGATGATGGCCTCCTGGAACGTTGAGGGGCTCATTCTCATGACCGGGGGAAGACTGGTCAACACCTCCATGATATCCATGCTCCGGGACACAGGCATACCGTATGTGAAAGGCGGCGTGTTCCATCCGGACGACGCATGTTCGACCATTGTCTTTAACAGCCACGACGCAGGGCGCCTTATGGCACGGCACCTCTTTGAAATGGGACACCGTCACGTCGGGTTCATCGCCGCCCATGCCTCCAATGTGACCTCCGAGGAAAGAATAAGGGGTGTCATGACCATGGCACGGGAGATGAAAATTCCGGAAGACTGCCTCAAGGTGATTCACCCTCCGGATGCCAACGTGGGCCTTGACACCGGCTACAGATTGCTGGACGAAACACTGAGGTGCCATCCACAGTTGACCGCAATGCTGTTCCACAGCGACAAGATGGCCATCGGAGGCATGCGACTCCTTCATGAGAAAGGCCTGTCCGTACCCGCTGATATCTCCGTGGCGGGTTTTGACGACATATGCCTGGACCAGTCGAATGACCCAAACGAACGGCTGGGCGGCTACCTGTGGCCCGCGTTGACCACCGTGCGCACACCCATGGACGAGATCGGCATGGAATGCGTGCGGATGCTCGTGGAAATGATGCAAAATCCCTCCTTGCGGGAAACCCCGCGCACCACCGTATTTCCTCCGAAACTTGTTGTTCGGGAATCCACAGGTCCCGCCGCAACCAAGAGCGTGCGGACAAAGATTATATAAACGTTATTAGTTTCCATTTGCGAAAATACCGGACAATACCCACCGCTGAGTAGACCTCGTAAGATCAACAACCCATTAGTCTTGTTCTTTACACTATCCTTCTATACGCGCAACCATTCCAGGGTTGACAGCGCAATTACTTTCTGATAATATACAAACGTTTAGAATCGCTGGTCTGTACAGAGTCCAAGGCAGTTTCAACTTGAACGACAGTCATACCGCCTGCATTGAACATGCAATAAGAAGGAGTGGTGTCGTGCGAAACAAAGGATTCACGCTCATCGAATTGTTGGTGGTCATCGCGATCATCGGTATCCTCGCGGCGATTCTGCTTCCCGCCTTGGCCCGTGCCCGTGAGGCGGCACGACGCTCCAGTTGTGCCAACAACCTGAAGCAGCAGGGATTGATATATAAGATGTACGCCAATGAATCGCCGGGCAACGCCTGGCCGCCCATGGCCCAACGCCAGTCGTACCAGTACACGATTGACGCTGCCGGAGGACCCAGCACCTGGGAGGCCTACTCCCCCTGCGCCTATCAGAATCCCTTTGCGCCGACGCGTTCGGGGGGCGGTGTCGGCGACGCGGAATTCAACGCAGAAATTTCCTGCGTCTATCCTGAATACCTGACCGACCCGAATATACTGGTTTGCCCGTCAGACGCCTCGGGGCAGTCCGCGTTGGACCCTGCCAACGGCAGGTGGTGGCGACAGGATCTGCTCCCGCAGCAGCACGTTTTTGATCCCTGCGCAGTCAACTGCCAATCATACGGCTACATCAGTTGGGCGTGGAACGGCGAACCCGGCCACGACATCATGGAAGTGGGCGCCGACAATATCAACGATCCGAACATATATCCGGTTCCGCCGGGTGTCTTTACCTACATCAGCAAGAGTTTTGTGCTGATGCTTGTGGGCGCAGCCAAAGCCACCGCACAGGGCGGCAACTATGACCATGATCTCGACTACACAAACAGCACCGGCACACAGGTGAACGTCTACCGATTACGTGAAGGTGTTGAACGGTTCTTCATAACAGACATAAACAATTCCGGGGGATCTGCGCTGGCACAAAGCGTGATACCGACGGCTATCGACATGCCGAGCGCCAACACCAAAGCGGTTCAAAACCGCTTCAACCACCTGCCGGGCGGCGGAAACATACTCTATCTGGACGGTCATGTGGAGTTCGTGAAGTATCCGGGAACCTTTCCCATGTGCCGTGCATTTGCGTGCTTCGTGGCCCTATTCTAGAAGGCGAAGCTCTCATACGCGCCTTCTTTGCCCGATGAATCCCATGGCGGCAACGGTCATTAGTCCCAATCCTGAAAACCGCCCGCGTCATGGTGTACAATTTCCTTGGGCGCGCGCCGGTGGGTCTCTCTCGGACAGAAAGCCTTGTCTTCCTTTGGAACTGGGCACAGGCAAGAACACCGCCAGCGCCACATTGGCGCGGCAGGAGTAAGGCAAGTGTGCGTGTGTCCAAACGGCATCTGATTGTCGCTGCATCATCCCAGGTTGTGTTTCTATCCGCTCCGTCAGTCTCTTGGGGCCGTCTGGCCTGATTCAAGCACAACAATCGCAACAAAGGCCGGAATACATGACACAATCCCCTTGTACAACGGTTCGTGACACGACATCAATGTGCCCGGTATGCATGCTGAGTGTGCCCGGTAACCTGGTGATTGACGAAGACGGCGCCTGGCTGCATCGCGTATGCCCGGACCATGGCGGCTACCGTTTTCAAATGTCCAATCACGGAACGCAGTACTCCCAACTGGACCGTTTCTTCTTTGAGACTGTGGACGGAGCCAATCCTGCAGGCCGGATCACCAATTATTGGGTCTTTTTGACACAGAAATGCCAGCAGAAGTGTTCCTATTGCAGCGTCAATGTGGAGGCTCCGTGGTGTACGGACATGTCTGCGGCTGATTTCGATGAGGTGCTCGCCCGATATGCCGGCACAAAACTCACGCTGTCCGGTGGAGAACCAACCATGCATCCCCTATGCCTGGAGTTCTTTCGCGCGGCGCGGCAAAAGGGAGTCACCACGCAGATCGCCACAAACGGACTGAGACTGTCGGACCCGGAATTCTGCGCGCAACTGAAGTCGTCAGGAGTCTCGGAGGTGCGGCTTTCATTTGAGTACTGGGAGGAACACAGCACAGACGACTGTGCCGGAACCGTCCGTCATCGGGAGACAAAGCGGAGAGCCGTGGAGAACTGCCTTGAGGCGGGCCTCTCTGTCATCTTGTCGCCCACCATCATGAAAGGACACAACGAAAACACCCTGATCGAGGCGCTTCAATATGCGGCAGGAAAGACCGGGGTCAAAGAATTGTCAGTCAACGGATTCTCCTGGAACGGTTCAGGCACCGCACTCGACAAACGCATGATGATAATGCCCGATGAAATGGTGGATATCATCCACAAGGCCTACGGCGGAGACCGGGATTCGTACTACACCCTCGCCAAGGCCATGTTCGCCGCCCTGCATCTTCTGAATATAAGACTATGCCTGTACACGCAGGTGCTTCTCTTCGTTCGCTCAAAAGGTGCGCTGCGCCCCATTAATGAATTCCTCAACATGCGCCGCATGAAGCGGGGAATTGCGGCATGGTCACGATTTGCACGCCTTCCCCGGCCCTTGTCCCTGCTGTGCTTCTCCCTGTGCATGATGCCCGCCCTTTCCATGCGCTCGCTCGGGCTGATCCCGGCTTTGACGGGCCTGCTGGTCTCGAATCTTGTCCAGGTGAAGATATACAAGTACCCTGACAGGCTGTTGCCCGTCGTGCTCAACACCAACTGTTCACCGCTCAATGCGGATGAGGCGGTTGTGCCCCGTTGTATGAGCGGAAACCTGTTCATGATCGATGGAACACTCACCGAAGGGGTCAGTTCTCTTACCTTGCGCAACAGGGTTCCGCGCGGCAATACCGAACCCTCCACGTAGACAGGCTTGCGGACATGTTCCCGTCGCCCTGCCCGGCACACCGGCCCGGCCGACAATTGCGAAAGTTCTCCCCCGCCCGGGGCAACCCATTTCCGTCAGCCACATCCCGGTGCTGAACGCCTGCACGGGCCGAACGGCAGAAACCCAGGGTCAGCCGTCCGACCGATGTGGACATCCGCGTCGGCATGAAATACAATGGAGCCTCAATTCCAACAGCCTGT
>CALDSM010000190.1 GCA_937923585.1 uncultured bacterium | reverse complement strand
CTGGTGCTGCTGTACGAGGCAAGCATTTGGGCCTCCTATCTCCTGATCCGGCGCAAGAACCGCGCCCCCGGTTCAACCGAGCTTCAGCCGTGAGGACCTTCCGGAATGTTTGAGAGTATTGGCTTCAGCGAAATGCTGCTTATCGCGGTCGTGGCGCTCATCGTGCTCGGTCCCGAGAAGTTTCCCGAGTACGCCAAGATCTTCCTGCGCGCCACCCGCGACCTGCAGGGCTATGTCCGGGGAATCCGCGAAGATCTGGCCAAGGAAGTGAACCCGCTCAAGGGTGAACTCGACAAGCTCAAGCGCCAGGATCCCGAGAAGCTGCTCGACGCGCTCATGAAGACCGGCGACAAGGAGGAAGAGAAAAAGGCGGAGGAGAAGGTGGAGGAGAAGAACGACGGATCCAAGGAGCTTGTGGCGGGCGCCGATTACGGGTCTGACACGGCCGGGAGTGACGCCGACAGCAATCCCTACGCGGAACGTCCGGCCGCAGGCGCTGAAGAAAAGGCCGAATCAGCGCCCGGTGCATCCGTCGAACCGGCGCAGACCGCTGAAGGCGGGCCTTCAGCCGAGAAGCAGGATTTCCACTACAGTCCGCCCGAACGGATAGATTGAGCGGGGCGGGCGAACGAAACGCTGAGGAAGCCGTCATGCAGGAACTGATGGAGCTGATGGGGCAGGTCAACACCATCGCCAACGCCTACAAGCGCTCCCAAATCCTGTTCACCGCCCTTGACGGCAACGTGTTTGCCTTCCTCGAACAGCCCGCCACCGCCGCCTTCATCGCTGAGAAAACCGGATGGAGTCTGCGCGGCACCGCCATGCTACTGGACGGACTGGTCGCCGTTAACCTCGTCACCAAGGAAAACGGCGTCTACCGCAACGGGGAAGCCGCCTCCGCCTGTCTCGTGCCCGGCGCGCCCGCATGGCAGGGCGACATTCTGCGCCACACCCAGGCAAGCTGGCCCGCATGGGCCGAACTCCCCAAGTGCGTCGCCACGGGAGACTGCAGCGACGTCCGCGAACACGAGCTTTCGGGCACGGCCCTGCGCAATTTCATCCTCGGCATGGACAATGTGGCCTCGTTCAGCGCGCCCGAAGTGCTGCGCAGCGTGGACCTTTCCCGGTACGCCAGCGTGCTCGACCTTGCCGGCGGTCCGGCCACCTACTCGGCGGTCTTTCTGAAAGCACACCCCGGTATGCGCGCAACCCTGTTTGACCGCGCCGCGGTGGTTGCCCTCGCGAGGGAAAAGGTGGAGGCGGCGGGTTTGCAGGACCGCTTCAGCTATGTGGCCGGCGATTGCCTCACCGACCCGCTCGGCGGCCCCTATGACCTCGTCTTCATGTCGAACATCATCCACAGTTGGAGTCCGGAACAGAACGAGGCGGTGGTGCGCAAGGCCCACGCGGCGCTTGCGCCCGGCGGTTCCCTCATCATCAAGGATTTCCTGGTGGACAATGACCGTTCCGGCCCGGCGTGGAGCCTTATCTTCTCGCTGCACATGCTGGTGCATACGCCGGGCGGCGGGACGTATACTTTTGAAGAAGTGCAGGGGTGGACGGACCGGGCCGGGTTCCTTCCCGGCCGCGCCGTGTCCGTCACCCAGCAGACCCGGCTTTGGATTGCGGACAAGAGCAAACAACCAGGAGGACCCTGTCATGCCGAACGAACCGACACGCCGTGATTTCCTGCGCGCCGCCACCGCGGCGGGCGCCACTGCCATGACTATGAGCGCGGCCAGCTACGCGCGCGTCATCGGCGCCAATGACCGCATCAACGTGGGCATCATCGGCTGCGGCGACCGCGGCCGCGGCGCGCACATGGTCGGCCTGCACCGTTACGACAAGGAGCAGAACGCGCAGATCACCGCGGTGTGCGACCCCTGGAAGCCGGTTCGCGAAGAGGCCGTCAAGATGACCAAGGACTGGTACGGCCAGGAGGCGAAGGCGTACACCAGCTTCCGCGAGCTGATCGCCGACCCGAATGTGGATGCGGTCATGATCGCCGCACCGGACCACCACCACACCAACGCCCTCACCGCCGCCGCCGAAGCCAAGAAGGACGCCTACTGCGAGAAGCCGCTGGCCAACAGCATGGCGGCGCTTGTCTCCACCGTGGACGCGGTCAAGGCGAGCGGCATCGTGGTGCAGGTGGGCACGCAGCTTCGCAGCATGCCGAGCATGGCCGGCGCGCGCGAGCTGTACAAGACCGGCGTGCTGGGCAAGGTCGGCCGCATCGAGCAGCAGCGCAACGGCACGCGGCCCTTCTGGCACGGCCGCCTCAAGGACACCAAAGAGGAGGACGTGGACTGGAAGGAATTCCTCGGCGACGTGCCCTATGAGCCCTTCACCTCGGACCGCTATTCGGGCTGGTACGGCTACCGCAGTTTCTGCAACGGGCTCATCCCGCAGTTCGGCAGCCACTACATTGACCTCGTCCACTACATCACCGGCGCCACCTTCCCGACGCACGCCGTGGCGCTGGGCGGCACCTTCACCTGGCGGGACGAGCACAAATTCGACGTGCAGGACGAGACGCAGTGCATCTGGACCTATCCGGAGGACTTCCTGGTCACCTACTCGACCTATTTCGGCAACGGCAACGGCAGCACCTTCAAGATCTTCGGCGACAAGGCCACCATGGACCTGCTCGAGTGGGAGCACCCCTACATCACGGAAGAGGGCGCGGGAAAACCCGACGGGCGGATCAAGGACAAGAAGATGATCGACGAGGTGCCCATGCCCGACCACATGCTTGACTGGGTCCAGTGCATCCGCTCGCGCAAAACGCCCAACGCCTCCATTGACGCGGGCTACCAGCACGCCGTGGCCTGCCTGATGGGTGTGATGGCCTGCGACACGGGCAAGCGCATGATCTACGATCCCGACAAGCGCGAGATCCGCGAAGGCTGACATGAGAATGTGGGACAGCCGCCCCCGGCTGTCATGCGCGAGAATCCATTCCGTGGCGCCCGCCCTTGTGGCGGGCGTTCACCTTGTCAGGCGCAGTGACGGTCAGAGGTCTTCCTCGTTCAACCCCGCCATTTTGAGAAGATGGAGCAGGAGTCCGCGCTTGAGCGGTTGATTGGCATGAATGGGAACGGAGAGCCGGACAACACTTCCCTCACGCCCGTAGACATGGTGGCTGCCGTGTACTCGTTTGAGCTGCCAACCGTGCTGTTCCAGCGTCCGGGCCAGTTCCCTGCCGGACAGGCTCTTCATACGGCAATCTCAATGGTGCGGGGATGTCCTTCGCCGCTCCCGGACTCGATATCCACGGACAGGCACCCCTCAACAGCCTCGTAGAGATTGGCGAGAAGTTCCTCGAAGGTCTCTCCCTGCGTGGCGCAGCCGGGGATGCCCGGGACTTCGGCCCAGTACCCGCCTTCTTCCGCCTCATGCACGATGACCTTGATCTTCACGCTTTGCTCCTTTCAGCACTGCGGACAAGTGCGTTCCGCAATGCAGTCGCCCGCCGTCAGACAGTATAACATGGCGCAATCTCTTGGAGGCGTGACAGACAGCGGCGGTCTGGGAGCGGGAAGGAGGGCTAGGAGAGGATCTTCTTCTTGAGCCTGGTGAACAGGCCCTCCGGGCCGAGGGCGACTTTTTGCGCGCCCTGCTGGTAGTGGGTGAGGGGGGGGATGCCCGTGACGCGCAGGGCAATGATGGTGACATTGTCGCTGCCGCCCGCATCGAGCGCCTTCTCAACGAGCCTGTCCGCGGCCGCGGACAGGTCCGGCATGGCCAGTGCGCCCATGATCTCGCTGTCCGGAACCATGTTGCTCAGCCCGTCGGAGCAGACCAGCAGCGTGTCGCCCTGGTGAATGTCGAGGGCGAACAGATCCACCTCAATCGTGTCCCGAATGCCGACCGCCCGGGTGATGAGGTTTTTCAGGAGGTGGTTGCGCGCCTCTTCGGCGTTGATGAGCCCGTTGCGCATCTGCTCGGCGACCAGGGAATGGTCGTCCGTGAGCTGTTTTATGCCGAGCCCCTCGCGGGAGAGGTAGATCCGGCTGTCGCCCACCTGGGCAATATAGGCCCAGTTGCCCATGACTGCCAGCACCGATGCAGTGGTGCCCATGCCGGCGTAGTCCAGGGAACTTTCGGCCTCAAAGTACACGGCCTCGTTGGCCGCCTCAAGGGCCTCGCGCAGCGCGACGGGGGCCAGTCCACGGTGGTTCGGATCGAAGTAGTGGCTGGCGATGGTTTCCAGCGCCATGCGGCTGGCGCGCTCGCCGGCGCTCGCCCCGCCCATGCCGTCGGCCACCGCAAACATAACGCCGCGCCGCTCAAGGAATTTGTCATCCTCCGGGGCGCAAAGCATGCAGGAGTCTTCATTGTTGTGGCGCTTGCGGCCCACATCGCTGCGCACTTGTGCGGTCAGACAGCGCCCGGTCCAGTTGGAGGTGCAATTCAGCCCGTCCTCCGGGCCCAGAAATGTGATGGGCGCCGCCTTGCTCAAGGCACCTTTCCTTGGCGGGCTGCTCCGCCCTGCCTGTTGGCACGCCGGTTCATATCCAGGGAATCCGACGGCCGCCTGCCTGCCTGCCGCCACATGGCCACACTATATAAAGTTTGGCATATTTGGGTCGGTTTTGGCAAACACGGCGCCGGACGGCTTCATGTTCGCCGTCCGGCGCCGCGGCAGGCTGTCTTAGTTGCCCTGGCGTCCGCCGGTGCCCACGGTGGACTTGACCAGCTTGGCCGGGGCCGTCTTGGGACGCAGCGCGCGCGAGGCCGCGCCGGCTTTCCACATCTCGGAGTTCTTGAGGGTGTCCAGTTCCTTCGTCAGGCGCTCGCGGTAGTCCGCCTTGCCCGTGCTGCTCAGCACGCGCTTGCACTCCTCGCCGCTCTTGACCCGGCGGTACAGTTCCTTGAACACCGGCAGCGTGGCCTTCTTGAACTTCGGCTTCCAGTCGAGCGCGCCGCGCTGCGCCGTGGCCGAGCAGTTCTGGTACATCCAGTCCATGCCGTTCTCGTCCACCAGGCGGATGAGGCTCTGCGTCAGCTCCTCGACGGTCTCATTGAACGCCTCGCTCGGACTGTGGCCGTTGGCGCGCAGCACGTCGTACTGCGCCTCCATGATGCCCGCCAGCGCGCCCATCAGCACGCCGCGCTCGCCCGTAAGGTCGCTGTACACTTCCGACTCAAAGGTCGTCGGGAACAGGTAACCCGAGCCAATGGCGATGCCGAGCGCAATCGCGCGCTCCTGCGCGCGGCCGGTGAAGTCCTGCCCCACGCCGAAACTGGAGTTGATCCCCGCGCCGCTCAGGAAATTGCGGCGCACGTTCAGACCGGACCCCTTCGGGGCGACCAGGATCACGTCCACATTCTTCGGCGGGATAACCTTCGTGTATTTCTTGTAGGTGATTGAAAAGCCGTGCGAGAAGTACAGCGCCTTGCCCTCGGTCAGGTGCTTCTTGATCTTCGGCCACAGCGCCTTCTGCGCCGCGTCGGACACCAGGTACTGGATGACCGTGCCGCGCGCGCAGGCCTCGTCAATGTCGAACAGGTTCACGCCCGGCTTCCAGCCGTCCTTCACCGCGCGGTCCCAGTCCTTCTTGAACTCCTTCGCCTGGCCGATGATCACGTTGAAGCCGTTGTCGCGCATGTTCAGGCCCTGGGCCGGACCCTGCACGCCGTAGCCGATGATCGCGATGACCTCGTTCTTGAGCACCTTCTTGGCCTGCGCCATCGGGAACTCTTTGCGCGTGATCACCTCTTCCATGACGCCGCCGAAATCAATCTTCATGACAGTATCTCCTTCGTTAGCCGGTCTGTGGCTGACTGTCAGCCGTTGTGCATTCGCATCCGTCTGTGTTGCCGCGCGCCGCCCGCATGGAAGGGATTTTCCATGGCAACGGGTGTGCCCAAGGGGGGGGCAGGAATAGGCCGCAAGCCTCAATAATCCCGTTATTCTAGTTTTTGACGGGTATTCAATGCAAGATCCACCGCGCGGACGCGGTATCCTGACGCATTTCAGGCCGCCACAGAGCCGGAGTTCGGGATGATCTTCCCGTCGGTTGACAGGCCGGTTCTCCTGTGGCGACAATGGCGCCACAGGAGATGTCCGTCATGTTTACCGCCGTACTGATCATTCTTTCCAGCGTGCAGGCTGCGCCCGAACCCGCCGGAAAGGTGGTGCTCGAACCCTTTGAGTTCGGCGAGGTCTCGCTGGGTGACGGCATGCTGCGCCGCGAACAGGACGAGATTCGCGAATACTATCAGCGCGTGCCCAATGACGACCTGCTCAAGGGTTTCCGCATGCGGGCCGGCAGGGATGCGCCCGGCGTGGATCCCGGCGGGTGGTATTCCAGAGACATCTTCTGCGTGTTCGGGCAGCTTGTGTCCGGGTTGGCGCGGCTGGCCGCGGCCGCGGGCAATCCGGCCTGCAAAGACAAGGTGAACGCGCTGGTGGACGGCTGGGCGGAATGTGTCGAGCCGGACGGCTATTTCCTCCTGTCGCGCAACCCGAACGCGCCGCATTATGTCTATGACAAGATTGTCGGCGGTTTGACGGACGTGTATCTCCACTGCGGCCATGCCGACGCGCCGACGCATCTCGCCAAGATTACCGACTGGGCGGAGAAGCATCTCGACCGCAGCCATCCCTATGACGCCAACGGCGGCTATGACACCACCGAATGGTACACGCTCAGCGAGAACCTGTACCGCGCGTTCCTTGCAACGGGCGACATTCGCTACCGCAGTTTCGCCGAAGTATGGGAGTTCTCGAACTACTGGGACGTCTATGCGCGGGGCGACGACATTTTCGGCCCGCATTGGAGCGGGAAGGCGGTGAACGCCTACCACGCCTACAGCCATGTGAACACGCTGGGCGGCGCGGGCATGGCCTAT
>CALDSM010000189.1 GCA_937923585.1 uncultured bacterium | reverse complement strand
AGGCGAGGCGGGCGGGATCACCCAGCACATTGCAGCCTACCAGGTGGAACTGCCCTCGGGCGGCGTGACGTTCCTGGACACGCCCGGCCACGAGGCGTTCACCCAGATGCGCGCCCGCGGCGCGCACATCACCGACGTGGTGGTGCTGGTGGTTGCCGCAAATGACGGTGTCAAGCCGCAGACGGTCGAGGCCATTGACCACGCCAAGGCCGCCGAAGTGCCCATCGTCGTCGCCATCAACAAGTGTGACCTTGCCAATGCCCAGCCGGACCGTGTGCGCCAGGAACTGACCCAGTACGGCCTGCTCGACGAGCAGTGGGGCGGCAAGACGGTCATGAAGGACATCTCCGCCAAGATGGGCATCGGTGTGGACGACCTGATGGAGCTGCTGGTCATCCAGTCGGAAATGCTGGAACTCAAGGCCAACCCCACCAAGCGCGCAAAGGGCGCCGTCGTTGAGTCTGAGATCACCATTGGCCAGGGGCCCGTGGCGTGGGTGCTCGTCCAGAACGGCACACTGCGTGTTGGCGACGCATTCCTTGCCGGAACGGCCTACGGCCGCGTTCGCAGCATGACAAACTCAAAGGGCGAGGAAATCCAGGAGGCCGGTCCGGCAATGCCGGTCGTGGTCACCGGGTTCAACACGCCGCCGGACGCGGGCGATGTGTTCATCGTGACCCAGGAAGAGCGCGTCGCGCGGAGCATCGCCGAAAAGCGCGCTGCGGCCCTGCGCCTGAAGAAGGGGCCCGCCGTCAAGCACATGACCCTGGAGGACTTCCACGCCCGCGTCGCCGGCTCGGAGCAGAAGACGCTCCAGGTGATCGTCAAGGGCGACGTGCAGGGTTCGGTGGACGTGCTGCTGACCAGTCTTGCCAAACTGGGCAACGAGGAGGTCAAGGTGACCGTCGTCCACTCCGGCGTGGGCGCGGTGAACGAGTCGGACGTGCTGCTGGCGAGCGCCAGCGACGCGGTCGTCATCGGCTTCCATGTGACCGCGAACGCGAAGGTGAAGAAGCTCGCGGAGCAGGAGGGTGTGGACATCCGCACCTACCGCATCATTTACGAAATGCTCGAAGAAATCCGCAGCGCCCTGGAAGGCCTGCTCACGCCGGACAAGAAGGAAGTGGTCACGGGCCACGTCGAAGTGCGCCGCATCTTCCATTCGTCCGCGCTCGGCAGCATTGCGGGCTGCTATGTGCAGGACGGCGAAGTCACGCGCGGCGCAAGCGCCCGGCTGATCCGCGACGGGGTGATCATTTACCAGGGCCGGGTGGATTCACTGCGGCGGGAGAAGGACGACGCCCGGTCGGTTTCCGCCGGCTTTGAATGCGGCCTGAAACTCGAGAAGTATGAGGACGTTCAGGTCGGGGACATCGTCGAAGTGTTCAAGATTGAGCAGGTCGCCAAGGTGCTGGCCTAGACGGGGGCGCTGCATTGACGATCGGCGTGCTTTATCTGGACCTGCTTGTGCCCGATGCAAGGTCTCTCAAGGACAAGCGCCGGGTGATCAAGGGCCTCAAAGACAGGATGCACGGGAAGTTCAACTGTTCCGTGGCCGAGATTGACTATCAGGACGTCTGGACCCGGTGCCGTCTTGCCGCCTGTGTTGTGAGCGGCGACAGCCGCCACGCAAACACCCAGCTTAACGAAATTGCCAGTTTTGCCGCGCGCCAGTCTGGCGCCGAACTGGCCGACTACCGGATTGAAATGCTATGAGCCCCAAAGGCCGCTCCAACCGCGTGGGCGAACTGCTGCGCGAAGAAATTGCGAAGCTGATCGGCAAGGGTTTGAAAGATCCCCGAATCGGTTTTGTGTCTGTCATGGAAGTGCGCATGTCGCCCGACCTCCACTACGCCAACGTGTACGTGAGCCTGTTCGGCGACGAGGCGGAGCGCAAGGGCTCGCTTGTCGGGCTCCGCAACTCGGCGGGATGGATACGCCGCGAGGTGGGCAAGTTTCTGCGCATGCGGTACACGCCGGAGATCCGGTTCTTCCCCGATGAGACCCTGGACAACGTGTATCACCTCGAGGAGGTCTTCGAGGAAATCCACACCGAGCAGCGGCACACGCCCATGCTCGCGCTCACCCTCGAACAGGTCGTGGAGGAGTTGAAGTCCGCTGAATCGCTGCTGCTGACGACGCATGTCAATCCGGACGGGGACGCCGTGGGCAGCCTGCTCGGCATGTGGCATTTGCTTCGGGCCATGGGAAAGACGCGCACGGCCATGGCCATGGAGGGCGCCGCGCCGAAAACCTATGCAGCCCTGCCCGGCGTCAAGCGGATTTTGAATGAGGATGCCGATACGCCTTCCTTTGACACCGTCGTGATGCTGGACTGTTCGAGCTTTGAGCGGATCGGCGCAATTGCAGAATGGATTGAACCCTCCGCCAAGGTCATTGTGATTGACCATCACCGTGATCCCGGCCCGCCGGGAACCCTGGGCCACATAGACTCTGCGCATGCGGCCACCGGCGAACTGCTCATGGATCTGTTCGACGCCGCGGGCGTCGAAATCTCGCCGGATGCGGCGCTCTGTCTGTATGTCGCCCAGATCACCGACACGGGCAGTTTTCGCTTTTCCAACACAACGGCGCGGTCCCATGAGAAGGCCGCGCGGCTGGTCGCAACCGGCATTGACGTCGGGGCGGTCAACAACGAAGTGTTCAACATGCAGCCCAGGGCGAAGTTCGCGTTGATGGGCCGGGTTGTTGCCCACGCCACCTTTCACGAGAACGGAACATGGGCGGATTCGTGGCTGTCCCCGGAGGACTTTGGGGATGCGCGGGCTACGGGGGAGAGCACAGAGGGGCTGGTCAATCTCCTGAAGCATGTGGAGGGCGTGCGGGTTGCCGCCTTGTTCACATCCTGTGAACCCGGCAAGTGCAAAGTGAGCCTCCGCTCGGAGGGTGCTTTTGACTGCGCCGCTTTCCTCCGTCAATTCGGGGGTGGCGGACATGTCGCCGCGGCGGGTGCAAGTCTTGATATGACCTTGGAAAGGGCGCGTGAAGCCGTTCTTCCGGCGCTGGAGAAGGAACTTTCGGCCGCTCCGGCGGAAAACGGCAACGGAGCCGGTTCATGAAGAACGGACTGCTTTTGGTGGACAAACCGGCGGGTATCACCTCGCACGACGTGGTGGACCGTATCCGCAAGGCTACGGGGCAGCGCCGCATCGGCCACACGGGCACGCTTGATCCCGGGGCGACGGGCCTCCTGGTGTTGTGCCTGGGACAGGCAACCCGTCTGTCGGAATATCTCACCGACCTCGACAAGGTGTATGAGGGCGTCATGCGTTTTGGCCTGGAGACCTCCTCCTACGATCTTGACGGGGAGGTTGTGGCCGAACGTCCGGTTCCCCCGCTGGAGGCCGATGCCATTCAGGCGCTGTGCGACCGGTTTGTGGGCGACATCCAGCAGATTCCGCCGATGATGAGCGCGGTCAAGATCGGCGGCAAGCGGCTGTATAAGATTGCCCGCCAGGGCGAGGTTATCGAAAGACAGCCGCGCCCCGTGAAGGTGTTTTCATACGACGTGCTTTCATGGACCCCGCCCGATGCCGGCATTTGCGTGCGTTGCGGGAGCGGCACCTATGTGCGGAGCCTGTGCCATGAAGTCGGGCTGCTGCTCGGCTGCGGTGCGGTGCTTGCCTCCCTGCGGCGCACCGCCGTGGGCCGCTACAACGTGGCTGATGCGCTTCCGGTGGAGAAACTGAACGGTCCCGAAATCGTTGCATCACGCACCATCCCGATGGATGAGGCGCTGGACCTGCCGCAGGTGCGGGTAGACCGCGCCCGCGAGGCGATCATCGCCAGCGGCGGTGCCGTCGCGGTGGACGCGCCTTCAGACGGCGCCGCCCCCGTGTGTGAGGGGCTCGTGCAGATCAAGAACAGCTCCGGCCGGTTGATAGCGCTTGGGACGGCCATGCCCTCCGCGATGGGCGTTCGTGTCCAGCCCAAGCGTGTGTTCGTCGGGCAGGACTGAGGAAGCCGGCATGGCCGCCCGCAGACGCTCCCACCCTGGCGCAGGCGGGCATATATTTGGGTGGAGGCTGGTCCTCGGCCGTATACTTCCCATATGTCCCGGTTGTACCATAAGTCCCATTTCCTGGAGTGCCCGGGGGCCATTTAGTGCTAATCATTGAAAATGTGCTCGACTGCCCGCCAGACCCCGAAGGGCTGGTGCTTACCATAGGCAGTTTCGACGGCGTCCATCTTGGACACCGTGCCCTTCTTGACCGGCTTGTGGCGGAAGCCCGGTTGGCTGGCCTTTCCTCCGCAGTCATGACGCTGCGCCCTCATCCGCGCCAATTCTTCAACCCGGAAAACGTGCCGAACATCCTCACCAGTGACCACCAGAAGGCGCGCTTGCTGGAAGAAATCGGCATTGACAAGCTCTTCTTCCTGCCGTTCGATTCCGATGTTGCCAACATGGACCGTGCGGAGTTCCTGGAGAAGATCGTTGTGGGCCGCTGCGGCGCGCGAAAACTCGTTGTCGGCCATGACTTTCGGTTTGGCAAAGGGGCCCAGGGCAGCTTCGAATATCTCTCCGGGGCGGCTCCGGCGCTGGGCATGGAAGTCTGCCAGATCGAGCCCCTTTTCGCGGGGGGACAATGCGTAAGCAGCACCGTCATCCGTGAGCGCATCCTGGAGGGGGAGGTGGAACACATCGAAACCCTTCTCGGGCGGCGCTACGCCATTGAGGGGGAAGTCGTGCGGGGACGCGGCATAGGCAGCCAGCTTGGTTTCCCCACCGCCAATGTGCTTCCGCACAACTCCGCCATACCCGCCCACGGCGTCTATGCCGCCGAGGCGGTCGTGGACGGCGAACGATGGCTGGCGGCGGTCAATATCGGCATCGCGCCCACCATCCGGCAGGAGCACGTCACCATTGAGGCGCACCTGCTCGATTTCCGTGGCGATCTGGTCGGCAAGGTCATCGAGATCGTCTTCAACAAGCACATCCGGCCCGAAAAGAAATTCGCCTCGCTGGACACGCTTGTCGCGGCAATCGCGGAGGACATTGCCTTGGTTCGCGCCCACACGTTATGACACAAACCAGACGCGGACGGAAATCGTTTGGACCTGGGTTGTTTCTGCGGATTCCCGATCTGCGGCGGTCGCCGAAAACGTGAGTCTTTGGGACAGACCGGCGGCGATGTCTGTCCCGAACAGTTCAGATAAACAGCGATGCGTTTGACTCGTTGGCCGCGCCGAGGAAGGCGCCCACGCCGCCTATCTCTATGCCGTCGATCAGTTCCTCGGGCTGTAGGCCCATAACGTCCATGGACATGGAGCAGGCGACCAGGCGAACACCGGCTTCCTTTGCCGTGTGTATCAGTTCCGGCAGCGACATGACTTTCTTGTCCTTCATGACCATCTTCATCATGGCCGTGCCCATGCCGCCCATGTGCATCTTGGACAGGGTGAGTTTGTGGGCGCCGCGCGGCATCATCCATCCGAACATCCGGTCCATGAGCCCCTTTTGCACTGCGGGCGGATTGTGATGGCGCAGCGCGTTGAGCCCCCAGAAGGTGAAGAACATGGTGGTCTTGTGTCCCATGGCCGCCGCACCGTTGGCAATGACGAAGGCCGCCAGCACCTTGTCGAGATCGCCTGAGAAGCACACAATGGTCTTTCCCGTTGCGGTCTCTGTGGACGCACTGCATGCCGTCTGAATAGAGGGATATGCCGCCTGGCCGCGCTGGATTCGGGCAACATAACGTCCCGCCGCCGGTTTTACCTCCAGCAGTGCATGTCCGGTGCTGTTACACCACGAGGGAATGTCTGCGGCGAAGCCGGGGTCGGATGCGGTAACTTCCAGAATCTCTCCGGCCTGCATGCTGTCTATGGTCTTCTTGACCTGGGTGATGGGGCCCGGGCACTGCATGCCGCACACATCAAGACGGACGGTCTTCTCGGGTGTCATTGAATTCTCCTGTCTGGGAACCTCTTCGGAACATTTGTCCTTCTTGCCACAAGCCGGTATAGTGCATCCGGCCTTGTCCGTGGCGTGAAACCAGGACCAGGTGCGGTAACCGCCGTTAAGGTTGCGCACCCGGAAGCCGTTCTGGACAAGCATTCGTTCTGCGATATAGCCGCGCAGTCCGACCGCGCAATAGGCCGCGATTTCGCGATCCCGCGGCAGTTCATCCATGCGGGAGGAAAGTTCATCCACCGGTATGACGGTCGCGCCCGGAACCATGCCGGTCTCGGTCTCGGCGGGCATGCGCACATCGAGCCACAGCAGGCCTTCACCGGGATCATCCGGTTCGATGACGTGCGTGTCGCCGCGCAACAGGTTGGAGGCAACAAAGCCCAGCATGTTGATGCCATGTTTCGCCGTGCCCCATTGCGGCGAATAGGCCAGTTCAAGCTGTTCCAGGTCGTACACGGTCAGCCCGCCGCGCATTGCCGTGGCGACCGTGTCCATGGCAACCTCCACGCCGTCCGTCCCGACCATTTGCGCCCCGAAAATGCGCCCGTCCTCGCCAAAGAGCAGCTTCATGCCGATTAACTGGGCATCGGGATAGTATCTGGGATGCTGGGTGGGATGTACATACGCACGGCGGTAGGGCGTGCCTGCCGCCTTGAGACGCTTCTCCGTCCAGCCAGTCTGCGCTGCCGCGAGATTGAAGACTTTTACGATGGAGCTTCCCTGTATGCCGGGATAGGCGCTGCCGCGCCCGCAGATGACATCGGCGGCGATGCGCCCCTGGCGATTGGCTGGTCCTGCCAGCGGTATGGCGGTTGGGGTGCCTGCCACAATGTCATGCACCTCGACGGCATCACCCACGGCGTAGATGTGGGGATCGCTCGTACGCATGGATTCGTCCACAACGACGTGTCCACGGGCACCCAGCG
>CALDSM010000188.1 GCA_937923585.1 uncultured bacterium | reverse complement strand
CGGCGGTGGTGCTGTTTGGCGGCGGCGATGGCGGTGGTTAGGTCCTGTTTTCCACGGATAGCGGCGGCCAGTTCACGATAGCCGAGCGCTTTGAGGCGCTCCAGGTGGGGCCCGTATCCGGTTTCCAGCAGCCGCTCCGTTTCAGCCACCCATCCGTCCTTGACCATGAGGTCCACGCGTTGGTCTATGCGCTGGTAGAGGGTGTCGCGGGGGATGCGGATGGCGACCTGCAGTACGGGCATGGCTTCGAGTGAGGCCTGGTGGCGGCGGTGCAGTTCGGAGAGGGTTTGGCCGGTGATTTCGTGGACTTCGAGGGCGCGGACGAGGCGGACCTGGTCGTTTTCGCTGGTGAGGGTGGCGGCGTAGTCCGGGTCCATGGCGCGGAGCCGCTCCATGAGCCGGGTGTTGCCGTGTTCGCGCGCTTCCTGCCGCAGGCGGGCGCGTATGTTTTCGTCGCGGGGTGGGCCTTCAAAGAGGCCGTCCATGAGCGCGCGCAGGTAGAGTCCTGACCCGCCCACGATGACGGCCGTCTTCCCCCGGTCGTGCAGGTCGGCGATGCAGGCGCGCGCGCGGCGCTGGTATTCGCCGGCGGCCATGTCCTGGTCGGGGTTGAGAAAGGACACGAAGTGGTGCTGGGCCTCGGCCTGTTCGGCGGGGGAGGGGGCGGCGGTGCCGATTTCCATGCCGCGGTAGAACTGCATCGAGTCGGCGGAGACGATCTCGCCGTCGAGCGCGCGGGCGAGTTCGATGCCGAGGCGGGTTTTGCCCGAGGCGGTGGGTCCGACCACCGCGAGAACGCGAAAAGCGGGTACAGACACGCCTTTCAAACTACCGAAAGGCGAGTCAGTCCCCGTTTTTCGCTTGGTCTTCTTTGTTTGTTCAAGTGGCATCAGACACGCCTTTCAAACTGCCGAAAGGCGAGTCAGTCCCCGTTTTTCGCTTGGTCATCTTTGTTTGTTCAAGGGGCATCAATTGTGACTCACTACACCAGGTGATTGGCGGGAAAGTTCCTTCTTGCTCTTAGTCTTGCTCTTGCTCTTGCTCTCGAAACGGACCTGGACTTCCGTATTCCGATGTCTCTTCTCTGGCCGCTGACGTGTATTCGGTCATTTTGGACAGCATCTTTACAACAGGGAACAGCAGTGCTTTGCCGGGCACAATCTCATCTTACGAAAAAGCGCCAACCGCCACCAGCACATCCAAGGTGGCCGCGCTCTCCATGGCGGAACCACGAGCGATCTCGAAGAATCGCCTACGATCTGCGGGGGATCGCTTTCCGTTGCCCTCGGCGATATTCAGGGCAATTGACTGACTGGACCGTAATAATTGATCTCTGATACCGCCGAACGGACTTTGCAGCCGAGCCAATAGTCTTGCCACAAATGCCACAAATTCTATGCTCTTCTGATAGACGGTGAGTCTCATGGTCAAAATACACGTTCGTAACCTCTGCTGAAAGAACATTCGAGCAAGATTAGGAGCAAGAGCAAGAGCAAGAAGGAACCTTTGTACCGGTCGGCAGGCGGGACACCTGCGGTACGGGCGGCATGCCTGCGGAGCGGTTGCAGGCGGGACGCCTGCGGTACGGGGGGTCACTGAATCCTCCGGAAACTCTTTTCCATTTGGTGGCGGGTGAGCTCGATGATGATGGGACGGCCGTGGGGGCAGGTGTAGGGCGGGCGCAGGCGACGGAATCCGGAGAGCAGGTTGCGCCGCTCTTCGGGGGAGAGCGGTTCGCCCGCCCGTACCGAGGCCTTGCAGGCGCGGGTGGCGAAGCGGAGCATGTCGGCCGCCACGTTCGCACTGTCAAACAGGTTGCCCTGGGCCAGTTCGTCGAGCACCTGGAAGACGAGGTCGTTGATGCGCGACTCCTCGTAGAGGTGGCAAATGGCGGTGATTTGGAAGGTGTTGGGGCCGAAGGGCTCCAGGTCTATCCCGAGTTTTGAGAAGAGGGCGGTGTTCTCGGTCACCAGCGCGGCCTGCGACGGCGCCACCTCGATGATGAGCGGCACGGCGAGCTGCTGGGATTCGTAGCCCCGGTCGAGTAGTTCGTTTTGGAGTTGCTCGAAATTGAGCCGTTCGTGGAGCGCATGCTGGTCAATGATGAGCAGGCGCGCCTCGTCCGGCACCAGCAGGTAGGTGTCGAACACTTGCAGCGCGGCGTCGGGCAGGTCGCTCACCGGCTCATAGAGCGCGGCGGGCGTAATATTGTCGAGCGTGCCGCCGTCGGCATGGCAGTCGTCAGGCTGGGTCTCGGGACGCCGGTTAAAGCCGGGCAGCCATGCCGGTTCGGAGGGAGAAAAACGCTCCTCCACCGGGTCGGCCGCGGGCTCGGTCATGGCGGCGGATTCAAAGTCTTCGAGTTTCTCCAGAAGGGACTGCGTTTGCCCTTCCGGGGTGTTTGGCACCGCCGGGATACCCGGCACCGGCCGCACTTGGGCCGGAGGTGCGGGCATCGTCCCGGCCGGCCGGGTAACCGCGGCGTTCGCGGCGGCCATGGCATCGGTCAGGGGGCGGGTGAGCGCCCCGCGCACCACGTCGCGCACGGCGTCGCGCGCGGCGCGCTCGTCGCGGAATCGCACCTCGCGCTTGGTGGGGTGGATGTTGACATCCACAAAGCGCGGGTTGGTTTCCAGCAGCAGCACGCCCACGGGGTAGCGTCCCACGGTGAGCAGGCCGCGGAAGGCGTCCTCCAGGCCGTACTGCAGCGAGCGGTTGAGCACGGGCCTGGCGTTGATGAAGAAGAACTGGTGTGAGCGGGCGGCCCGGCTCAGCGCGGGCGTTCCGACCAGTCCGCGGATGCGGAATCCGCCGGCCTCGCCGTCCACGTCCGTCATGTCGCGCATGAAGGTGAGCCCCCAAATCAGCGCAATCCGGTCGCGCAGCGAGGCCCGCTCGGGGATGTCGAGCAGCATGCGGTCATTGTGGAGCATTTGGAAGGCGACGCCCTCGTGGCACAGCGCGTGGCGCTGCACGATGTCTATGCAGTGGCCCAGTTCGGTCGTGATGCCCTTGAGGAACTTGGCGCGGACGGGCGTGTTGAAATAGAGCCGGTTCACGGTCACGCGGGTGCCCGCGGGCGCGCCGGTCTGCTGCACCTCGCGCAGCACGCCGCCGTCCACGTGGATTTGCGTGGCCGAGTCGTCCCTGCTGCGGCGGGTGGTCAGGGTGAACCGGGACACGGAGGCGATGCTGGCCAGCGCCTCGCCGCGGAAACCGAGGGTGTGGATGCCGTCCAGGTCTTCGGCGGAGCGGATCTTGCTGGTTGCATGGCGCTCGATGGACAGGAGCGCGTTCTGCTCCGACATGCCGGTGCCGTTGTCGGTCACCTCTATAAGCGTGCGGCCCGCCGCCACGATGCGCACGATGATTCGCGTGGCCCGGGCGTCCAGGGCATTCTCCACCAGTTCCTTGATGACCGACGCCGGGCGCTCCACCACCTCGCCGGCGGCGATCTTGTTCGCCACGTCATCGGGCAGAACGCGAATGTTCGGAATGTCGGACGGCGATGCCATGACGCCTGATGCGCTCCCTTTGGTCTGGGCCTATTCTAAAGCATCCGCCCGGTCCAGACAATACCGCGCGTCCTTGACGGTTCGGTTCCGGGAGGACCGAGGGGCCAGGAGCGACAGGCCGCGAACCGATGCGCGCCTCTGCCAGCACCGTCCGCAGATTCCGTATTTCTGTCAAGAAATTTATGGGAAACTCCAGCTATTCTCCAGAATTGTCTTGTCTTTTATGGCAGAGTATAGTATCGTGATAGTAGATGATGATGTGGTGGCTGGCAATCTTGGCAAAAGGCAGTGTGCGTAGCACTCTAATTGGGCGCACCAAAATGTGGAGTGCCGTCTGGTGGGCGGTACGTGTCTGTGTTGGTGCGGGTTACGGCGTGTGTGCCGGGTGGATGAGTGGCGTGAAACCGTACAAGATGTCGTGTGTTGTCGGCCGACACGCAGTTGAATGCATGGTCGCGTCCGGCCATTCGGTGCCGCATGTCGCCGATTTCTGGGCGTGGCAGGGGTGGGCCGGGGCGCGGGCAGCGCAACAGGCAGTCATGTCACCAACAGGGTGGCGTGTGTGCGGAGTAGGTTGTTTTGAGCGTGGTTGTGTTTCAGGAACTACTGCACTCTTTTCAAAGTTCCCAATGGATATCCAGGAGGTTCGGTCATGAAGAGTTATGACGCAAGTCTGGGATGCGGTCGCAGCGCGGCGCGCGGAAATCTTTACATTGTGCCTGTCGCGTTGGTCGTTGCGGTATGCCTGTTCGGCATTGCGGCCGCGCCAACCTTTGCCGCGCCGCAGATTCTGCCGACAACGTCGAGCACGGCCACCGAGGTGTACGCGAGCAGTACAGGGCGCACCGATGAAAGCGGTTCGTACACCGCCCCGGCCGGCAAGAACCGTGTCCTGGTGCTCACGACGTCAACCTACCGGCAGTCGTCAGGAACCTATACGCAGGCGTACGTTTCCACCACCACCCTGCCCACGTGGAACGGCACAACCTTTACCAAGTCGGACGGCGCCCTTCTGACAATCGGTACTACCAACGGTCTCAGTGCGGAGCAGTTCTATGCGCCGATTGGCGATTCGGACAGTGATCAGACGGCCACGCTGTCGGTGATCTATCAAGGTGCCATAGACAGGAAGCAGGCGGCGATTACCTGTCTGTCCAACATTGACCAGGACAATCCTTTGGGTGTGGCGTTTGCCAATCATTACGGGGCGAACGCCAACAGCGGCACCGTTACCAGCGCCGCGGCGGCCACGGGCAATTTGTTGAACGGCCCCATTCCCGCCGACTACACGGTCGTTGACATCTGTGCCGCCACCACCAGCGGGGCGTTCACTCCGAACGCCAGCCCGCTTCCTGTCCAGAGCAATGTGTTCACGTCCAACATCATCCCCACTAATCGGCGCTACGCCAGCGGTCTTGCCTACCAGTCGGCATCGGGCGACAAGAACATGGCGTACACCCTTTCCGGCGCGACAAGATGGAACATCTGCGCGACGGCGTACAAGTCCAAGTACAGCGTCACCCCGACGGCGGTGCGGGATGATCTGGTGACTTCGGGCGGCGGAACTTTCCGTCAGGGCACCGGTGCGGGGGACCCCGTTTGGACCGACGGCAGCAGCAAAAGCTATGACAACAGCGGGACAGCCAATGTCAATATCTATGCGGTGCCGGACAGCGGCTTTACGTTTGTGCGCTGGGAGGCAAACGTGGCCCCGCTGGGACCCACCGGGCCCGGCGCTGACAACTGGGTCACGATTGGCACGGTTGGGAACCGCCTCTGCAACTTCAAGGCGGGTTTTAGAAATGACGCGCAAACCACGACATTGGATCGCAACGGCCATGCGGTGCGCGCGGTCTTCGTGGCCGGTTCCGCGTACACAGTAAACCTTCATCCTGAGCCCGGCACGGTGAGTCCTGCTGTCGGGCTGGTGAACCCGGGCGAAACATACGGCTCGGGATTTCCCGGCGGTGTTCTGCCCACGCCGACCCTTTCGGGCAACAGTTTCCTTGGCTGGTTTGACGGGGTGGGCGGCACCGGCAACGAGGTGCTTTCCACGACCATTCTGGACACGTCGGTTTTGAACCTCTATGCGAAGTGGGCCGCCACTGTCGAACTGACCGTAACCGCAGTTGCCAAGAGCAAGACCTATGACAACGACGCGGGCACCGATCCGGCGTTGACCTACACGACAAACCATGACCCACTTGATCCCGGTGCCTTGGACGGCGCGCTTGCGCGCGCCGCGGGCCAGAATGTGGGCGTCTATGCCATCAACCAGGGAGGACTGGCGGCGCAGCCGAAGACGCGGTACACCATCGTCGGCTTTGTTCCCGCCAACTTCACCGTCAACGCCGCCCCGCTGACCGCGACGATTGCCAACAACCCGACGAAGACCTACAACGGCAACACGACTGCGACGCTCGCATCCGGCAACTACAGCCTGTCCGGTCTGGCGAGCGGTGAATCGTTCACGGTGACAAAGACTTCGGGCACGTACACCAGCAAGGACGCGGGTTCGCGCACGGTGACGGTGAGCGGCCTTGTGTCGGGCGATTTCACGCCGGGTGCCGGAACCAGCCTCTCGAACTACACGCTGCCGGTGTCGGCCAGCGGCCCCGGAACCATCACTGCGGCGACGCTTACGGCGACGATCATCGGCACGCCGGCGAAAACCTACAACGGCAACACGACTGCGACGCTCGCATCCGGCAACTACAGTCTTTCCGGCCTGGTGGGCAGCGAATCGTTCACGGTGACGAAGACGGCGGGCGCGTACAACAGCAAAGACGTCCTCACCGCGGCGACGGTGACGGTGAGCGGCCTTGTTTCGGGTGATTTCACGCCGGGTGGCGGCGCGATTCTCTCGAACTACGCGCTTCGCCCTTCGGCTAGCGGCCCCGGCACCATCACCGCCGCGGCAGTGACCGCGACGATTGCCAACAACCCGACGAAGACCTACAACGGCAACACGACTGCGACGCTCGCATCCGGCAACTACAGCCTGTCCGGACTGGTGGGCAGTGAAACGTTCACGGTGACGAAGACCTCGGGCGCGTACAACAGCAAAGACGTCCTCACCGCAACGACGGTGACGGTCAACAGCCTTGTTTCGGGGGATTTCACACCGGGTGGCGGCGCGATTCTCACGAACTACACACTGCCCGCGTCGGCCAGCGGCCCCGGCACCATCACCGCCGCAACGCTGACCGCATCCATCGTTGGGCCACCGACAAAAGTGTATGACAACTCGCTGACCGCCACGTTGACCCCGGCCAATTACGGCCTGACCGGTCTGGCGAGCGGCGAGTCCATCACGGTGACGAAGACATCGGGCAACTACAACTTTAAGTACGTTCTCTCCGCGACGACGGTGACGGTCCCCGTCCTTGTTTCGGGCGATTTCACGCCGGGCGCGGGGACAAGCCTTTCGAACTACGTGCTGCCCACGTCAGCCTCCGGCCCCGGCAGTATCACGCCGAAGCCGGTGACCGTGATTAACGTGGTGGCCAACAACAAGGTGTATGACAGGACTGTGGTTGCCACGTTGAGCAGCACGGGCAGCACGACAGATTTTATTTCCGGCGACGGGGTGAGTCTGACAATACCCAACACGTTCACGTTCGGCGACTGGAATGTGGGCACGGGCAAGACGGTGACCCCGAATGTGCCGTGGGGCCTTAGCACAGGCGGGCACTCGTCCAACTATTCACTGCCGACGCAGCCTACGGTGAAGGCGGACATCACGGCAAGGCCCGTGACGGTGACGGGCGTGGCGGCCAACAGCAAGGATTATGACGGGACCCTGACGGCCACATACAGCAGCACGGGCAGTCTTTGCACTGGCAGCACTGCGGGTTGTGTGCTCACCGCCGACTCGAGCACCGTTACTCTTGCGCCGCCCGCATCGGGTCTGTTCAGCGACAAGCTCGCGGATACGGGCAAGACGGTTACGGGCGTGTGGAGCCTGGCCGGTGCGAGCGCGGGCAACTATATGGTGTCGCCGCAGCCTGCGGCGACGGCGGAGATCAGGCGCAAGACGCTGACGGTGACCGGCGCGACGGCGCAGAGCAGGGTCTATGACGGGACCCCGGCGGCCACGATCAGCGCGGGCGGCAGCCTTACGGTCGGCGGCGTGGTGGGCAGTGACGCGGTCGTGCTTTCGGTACCGTCTTCGGGCACCTTTGCCGACAAGAAGGTGGGCAACAGCAAGCCGGTGACGGCGACCTGG
>CALDSM010000187.1 GCA_937923585.1 uncultured bacterium | reverse complement strand
GTCGAGTACTACGGCGGCATGCACCCCTTTGTGGTGCGGGACCGGGCGGACAAGTGCGCGATCTGCGGGATGGACCTGGCGGAGCGCAAGAAGGGTGCGGCGGCCGTGCTGCCCGAGGGGACGCTGGCCCGCGTGCAGGTGTCGCCCGCGCGCATCGCGCAGGCGGGCATCCAGGTGGAGCCCGTGCTGTACCGGCTGCTGACGCGCACACTTCGGTCCTATGGCGTGGCCGAGGCGGAGGAGTCGCGCATCTCCAAGATCTCAGCGCGGTTTCCCGGCCGCATCCAGGACCTGATGGTGAGCACGGTTGGCGCCGTGGTGAAGAAGGGCGAGCCGCTGGCGAAGATATACAGCCCGAAATACCTGGCGGCTTCGCAGGAGTACGTGCGGGCATTGACCGCAAAAGAGCGGGATACGCCCCCTTCAAACCCTGAAATGGCTGCGCTGGAGAAGGAGCGAAGCGGGCAACTAGTTGCCGCGGCGCGAAAACGGCTGGTGCTGGCCGGATTCACCGAGGCGCAACTGGAAGACATCGCCGCGAACGGCAGGGTGAACGACACGGTGACGCTGTTCTCGCCGCAAGCGGGCACTGTCGTTGAGAAGACGGTCGTTTCCGGTGAATCGGTGGAGGAGGGGACCATCCTCTTTACCGTGGCCGATCTGGGCGAACTGTGGGTGCAGGTGAAGGTGCTGGAGGCGGATTTGGCGGCGGTGAAGTTGGGCATGCCGGTGGAGGTTACCACTGTGGCGTGGCCGGGGAAGATCTTCTACGGGAACGTGGACTTCATTTATCCCGTGATGGACGAGGCGAACCGGACGGTGAAGGTGCGGGTTGCCGTGGCCAACCCCGATGGGCAGTTGAAGCCGGGCATGTACGCGGACGCGGTGCTGCGGTCGCCCGTGGGGGCGTACAGCGAGGAGACCGTCGGTGGTGAAGGGGCGAAGAACATCCCCCTAAATCCCCCTTCAAAGGGGGACTTGAAGACGGACATCCCCCTAGATCTCCCTTCAAAGAGGGACTTGCAGTTGCCAACGTCAAAACAGGAGGACGCGGGCAAGTACCTTGCCTCGCTTGCCGCAGGGGCGCCCTATTACACCTGTTCGATGCACCCGGAGGTGGTGTCGGACAGGGCGGGCGACTGTCCGCTCTGTGGGATGCATCTGGAGGAGCGGAAGAAGGAGACGTCCGGCGCGCCTGCCGGTCCGGAGGTGGGGACGATGGACCGGTGGACGGAAGGCTATGCCTGTCCGATGCATCCAGACGAGTTGAGCGACACGCCGGGTGTTTGCCGGACCTGCAACTGCGGCATGGTGATGAACAAATGGAAGGCGGAGCGGGTGCTGAGCGTGCCCGAGACGGCGGTGATTGACACGGGCATCCGCAAGATTGTCTACGTGGAGACGGAGCCGGGCGTGTATGATGCCCGTGCGGTGACGTTGGACCACCGGGTCGGCGCGTATTATCCTGTTATTGACGGGCTGACCGCGGGACAGCACATCGTGTCGCAGGGTTCGTTCCTGGTGGATGCGGAGGCGCGGCTGAATCCGTCCACGCCGAAGGCGGCGGAGGCGGACGCGCCCGCGGCAACGGAGGCGACGGCCGCCGGGCACGCAGGCATGGCGGGAATGTGATGAATGCGGATTCCAGAAGGTCTGAATTATTGAGTGCGCGCGGCCATGCTGCCGCTTTGTTGGCCGGGCTTGTGACCCGGTGTCGCGAAGTGCAACTTCGCGGGCAAGTGCGTTCCCAAGTGCAACTTGGGAACGAGCAGGGGGACGCGGGGAACGAGGGGAGCGGGGCGGAAGTTGCGTGGAGGACCAGGATGTGGTTGTAACAGTGCTGTTGTGCGTTGCGTTCGCCGCGCCCGCGGCGGAACCCGCCGCTTTCAGCGCGGGGAATGAAGAACTGCGCCAGTACATGGCGGAGGCGGCGGACACGAATCCTGAACTGAAGGCCAGGCATGCCGAATGGGAGGCGCTGCTGGCGCGGGTGCCGCAGGTGACGGCGCTGGACGATCCGATGTTCACCTACACGCAGTACCTGCAATCGGACCAGCGTAAATACGGCATTCGATTGGAGCAGAAGTTTCCGTGGTTTGGCACGCTGCGCGCGCGGGGCGACAGGGCGCTGGCCGAGGCCGACGCCGCATTGTCGCGATTTTATGCGGCGCGCAACGAAACGTTTGCGGCGGTGAAGCGGGCGTATTTCGAGTACTGGGCGCTGGGGGAGAACATCCGGATTGCCGACGAGCAGACGAAGATCATTGCGAACGTCGAGGAACTCATCAAGTCCCGCTATGGACTGGGCCTTGCCAGCCAGTCGGACCTGTTCCGCATCGAGATAGAGAAGGACAAACTTGATGATCTGCGCAAGGGGCTTGCGCAGTCGCGCGGTTCCCTGTCGGCGCGGCTTGCGGCGGCGCTGGGACGGGAGGCGGGCGAAGACCTGCCTTGGCCGCAGGCGGCCGATTTTCCCCCGGCGTTTCCTGCGGAAGAGGAGGTGTTGAAGGCGGTCAAGGCGTCCAACCCCGGCGTGGCCTCGATAAAGCACATGGTGGAAAGCTGGGAGAAGGAAGCCATCGTTGCGAAAAAGAGAGGGTTTCCGGAATTCTCGGTCGAGTTCGGCTACGAGGACATGAAGGACATGAAAGATTACGGGAACCGGATGAACGCCGCGCTGGCCTCGGAGTCGGCGAAGATGTTCGCCCAGACGGCGCCCAACGACGTGGGCATGGCGTGGGCGGATGTGGCCTACAACGCGGGCAGGGATTTCTATTTGCGGGAGCCGGGCGACGTGCGGGATGACCTGATGGTGTCGCTGCGGGTGAGCCTGCCCATATGGCGGAAGAAGATCCGGGCGGGCATTAGCGAGGCGAACCTGATGAAGGCATCGGTGCAGCACGACAAGCACAAGCTCGAACTGGCGCTGGTGAGCGGGGCGAAAGACGCCATGTTCGGCATCCAGGACGCACAGCGCCGGTACACCCTGTACAAGGAATCGCTGATCACCAAGGAATACAAGACCTACGAGAGCCTGCTGTCGGAGTACGGCGCGCAGGTGGACGCAGAGCCGTCCGGCACTGCCGCCGGGGCGGGATTTGTGGACATCCAGGACTCGGTGAAGGCGCTGCTCGAATTCCAGTTGGAGCAGGTCCGCGCCGCGCGGGACTGGCAGGTGGCCGCGGCGGATTTGGAGATGATTATGGGGGGGCCTTGGGGAAATTGACAATTGACAATGGACAATTGACAATTGACAATGTGGAGGCAATTCAAGGGTGGTCGGCTAATCTGCGGAGCAGCAAGGGGGGATCACTGATTGATGGCAGGCATTACGGGGGGATTTGGGCGGGTGTTTGAGGCGGCGATGTTTGGAGTGGGTGGGCGATGGGTTGGAGGCGCCTTCTTATTCGGGCTTCGATGAGCGCCCGATAGCGTTCCGCCGGAGACAGGGGCTGCGAGGCTTGGCAAGAATGGGACGTATGGGACATATGGGACGGGTGGGACACGGGAGACGGGTGGGAATCGTGGGACGGGTGGAGTTCTTCTTCGGGGGACTGTGCTTCGTTGGTTGACGGCAGCGCGACTGGGGAGGTTGATTGGGCTCTTTCCTGGGTTGCGGCGCGTGGGCAGGTGTCTTCCGCGGGACGCGTTGATGCTTGGGGGGCAGTGCCGGGCGTTTTGGGGCATTGGCTGGAGGGGGCTAGAGGCCACCACCCAATGGATCGTAGCCAGGCGCCGGCTTCGGGGACAGTAGGGGCGAACATCTCGAGGACGTGGAGGGGGAATCCTGCGGGGCAGTTCCTGACACGTTCTATGACCTCGGGGTCGTTTATGTCGTAGTCGTCGTCGGGAAAAAGATCCGGGTCGTTGAGGTCATCGCAGAGTTGCTTGATAAGTTCTGGTGTCATTTCGGGGTCTTTGTATGGATCGTATGGCGCTTTTTGGAGTCCATGGATTCCCGCCTGCGCGGGAAAGACGGAGGCGTTTGGGGTTTCGTTTGCCGCAGCGAATTGTGATTTGGCCAGTGCCCTGGTGGCGGAACGGCGGTAGGGAGAGGACGGATCGAGTATGTTGATGGTGATTTCGAGATCTTTGAGGGAGCGGCGTTGACGTGCCTGGGTCCGGCCGACCTGTTCGGCGAGGCTGTGGTTGACCGCGGATGGGGACGGGGGCTCGAATTGATAATTGACAATTGATAATTGACAATGGGGGGCAGAGGGTGGGTGGGAAGCGGCACTCGAACCGGGTTGGGCGAAGGGCACAGGGGTGACGGGGACGGTTGGTTTTCGTACCGCAGGCGTCTCGCCTGCCTCGTGGATTTGGCCGCTGTCCGACGGTGAGGAAGACAGGGCAGGCGAGACGCCTGCGGTACGAAAACCGCCATTCCGGTCAGTCCCTGATGCATCCCCGGCGGGCTCGGCGCCGGGGATTAGATCGCTCTCGACACGGTCGGAGAGAAAGTGGTGGCGGAGATAGTCGCGGATGCGCAGGACGAGAATCGGGGTTACGGGGATCTGGCGCTCGGCGAAGTGCTGCTGGAAGGACTGGATGAGATCGGCGGCGGCGCGGCGTTCCTCGGGGGCCAGCCAGGCGATGGTCTGGGTCAGGTCGTCGAGTGTCATGGCCGGGAACTCCAGGGTCTTGGGTCTTGGGTCTTGGGTCTTGGGTCTAGTGGGGGGGCACGGTGCGAAACAAGTGCCCCTATAAGATCTGCACCAAGTGTTGCATTTCTTATGCGAGTGTGTACGAAAAGTGGAAAGGAAAGAGGGTCTTGATAATCAGGAGTCAGGAGTCAGAATCCAGAGGGAAGGATAGAGGGAATCACGGGATTCAGTGAAGCACCTGGAGCAGCAGAGCCGCAACCAAAGAATTCGGAAGAGAAGCAAGGTAACGCAGAGACGCAGAGGCGCAGGGGACGCAGAGAAGAAAGAAAATGGAACCACGGAATTCACGGGACCACCCGGAGCAGCAGAGCCGCAACCAAAGGACAAAGGACAAAAGACGAAGCAGACTGAACCACGGAATACACGGATCGACACGGAAAAAGCAGTGTGAATATCACCGCCTCTTGCGAAGATTCTGGGACATAGTAGTACGGAACCACACGGAAGAGAACCAGAAACATTGACATGGATGGACAGGATGAACAGGAGGGAAGACAGGCGTGGCAGGCGTGGCAGGCGGGACGCCTGCGGTACTGTCCACGGGTGGACAGGATGAACGGGATGGAGGACAGGAGGGGCCGCAGAAGAATCATTGCGGCTTGCGAAGGTCTAGTGGCATGGTGGTACCGGATGGCGTGGAAGAAAGACAGACAAACAGATCACCGCAAAGATCGCAAAGACCGCATAGAGAAAGACATCCGCTGTCCCCTTTGCACAGAATGATTTGGCAAGATGGTGTTGGCCAACCTTGCGAAGAATGACGAGGAGATAGCAGACAGTAGTGCAGATTACCCGATTGGAGGACGAACAGTGAAGGTCAAATGGAGAGGGACTTGAATGTGTCCGCTTCTGATCTTCTTCTCCCCAACAATGGGAAGCCCTTGTTGAAATCCCTCTTGTCATTGCAGCAGGACCGGATCTATGCTTCTAAGAAGTGGGTATTTGCACAAATGAAAAAGATTATTCCACATATCGATCAGTTGCAGCGTGCTGCTTCCGAGGTTCGAGCCGCGCGAGACGTTGCCGAAATTGCCGACGGTCTGAAATACTTTCTCACATATTATGACGTCCTTAACTACAATCTACTTTATGGATTTCCACTTTGGCGTGCGCGTAGGTGCAACGACAAACGGGGCTTCGCGAATACGCGTGAGATTTATTATCCTCCCGCGCGTTGTGCCAAAATCGGCCGTCTCAACGAAGCGGAGTCGCCAATGCTTTATACGTCATTCAACATACCTACGACTCTAAAGGAGCTCAAGAGCGTGCCCGGAGAGTACGTGCAGGTTGCTGGCTATGTTATGCCTCCGACAAGACCGATTCAATGCTTGATACTGGGAGAATTCCTCAATGTCCATAGACGAGGACAGGGCATGATACCTGGTAGCTCTAGCAATGCCATTAATGAAATTGTTGACGGGCTTCCGTATGAGACGGGGTTAAGCTTCATTTTCATGGATGCATTTCTATCAGAGTTGCTGACGGACCCAGATTCCAGCCAACGAGAACATGTACACTCTAGAGTGTTAGCAAAACTGCTATTCGAGAAATATCCCAATATTGAAGCGATACATTATCCCAGCGTGGCTTCAGAGGGTTCGATGAATCTCGCCATCAAGCCTGGTACAACCGACGAAGCATTGGGTGTAATGGGGACTAGTGTACTTCATATTGACACTCTCTATGATTTCGGCATATTCCGATACACTGTGGTCAGAAATGCACGCAGTTTTAAGTCGAACGGGATCATCAACTGGGAAGACATGTTCTACAACCCTGGACTGTGACTTTACGAGGGCGGGTAATTCGGCGTCGCAACTTGGAGGAAAATAGGGAAATGTCCCTATGTCCCCCCCTATATCCCTATTTCCCCCAAAGAGTACTTTCTTCGTGAAAAGGAGTTGCGATAACAGAGCCTTTGGCAGTGCTCAAGAGGCGCACCCGTCTTCCCTATTTCACCCTGAACTTTCCTATTCAACCCTTTTCGATGACGCGTCCGGCCTTAATGAATGAAGCGCCTTTTCAAAATCAAGCTGAGACACTTGCAGATGGGTATAATCTATTTCCGCTTCACTGAGTTGTATAATTTCGCCGATGTTGATATTCCTGCGGAGGCAGTTGAAAGCACCTTCTCTTGCAACGAAGGCTATTTCAGCTCCGGAAAGCCCAAGCATCTTGCAAGCAAGTGCTTCTATATCAACAGTGGAATCGAGCGGCATGCCCGAAGAGTGAATTTGAAAGATTCTGCGGCAGCCTTCCGATGTCGGATGCTTAACTTCGAGTGTATAATCGAACCTGCCAGGCCTCAGAATTGCCTCATCAAGCAGGTCAAGGCGATTGGTCGACGCTATGAAACAAACATTATCGTAATCTTCTACGCCGTCCATTAGGGTAAGCAGTTGATTGACAATATTGGCCTCTATGCGCCCTGTGTCGCCGCCAGAACGTGTTTTCGCGATAGAATCAATTTCATCAAAAAGGATTACGGAGGGAGCAAGGTGTTTTGCTTCAGCAAATATCTGCCGTAGCTTTGCTTCAGAATCGCCAAACCATTTTGTGAAAATTTCAGGCCCACCGACAGAAATGAAATGGGCGGAAATCTCATTTGCGATAGCCTTGGCAATGAGAGTTTTGCCGCAGCCAGGAGGCCCATAAAGTAAAATGCCTCTGTTTGGCTTAATGCCAAGATACTTTATTAAATTGGGGTGCTTGAGAGGCAACTCGATCATTTCTCGAATCGTGTCGATGATATCATCAACTCCGCCGATATCGCTGAAAGAAACCTTTGGAATGCTTCGATCTGTACCAGGCGCGGCTTCTTGCCCAGTCGCATTAGACAAAGAAACAGCCGAAGGAGTAGCCGTCAGGTCCCTGTGTCCGTCAAGGCCTTTTGGCTTAATTCCCACAGGGATGCTTCCAATATTGCTTCCCATCGCATGGTCTTGGGATCTCACTTCCCATGAGGAACCCTCGCCGATATCTATTGTGTCTGGCAGAGACTTCAGCGCCTTCTTCAAGGTCATCTTGCTGAAATGAGGGCATAAATCGGCGTAGGACGAATTGGCGGCACGAACGAGAGCGTCATAAATTCGCTTCTTTTCAATGTGCCAAACGCTGAAATCCTGGTTAAAACTACCGAATTGGAACCAAAAACTGAACTCGTTTCGCATTTGATAGCTATCATGGGGAAGTCCCGCCTGAACAGCCGTTAGTCGTTTGCATCCCCATCCATGCTCTTGTTGAGACTGACAGAAGACTTCGGGGACGACTGCGACAGATCTCCTTTCTGCGCATCTGAAGACGACAAATAGGTCTCTCAGATCATTCGCATCTGAAGACTTACCATTGATGTGAAGCTGTGTGCCCTTCCAACCCTGTGACAACAAATAGATTTGTTCCAGATCTCGATATTTTGAGAAGAACTCTTTTTCGTTCACCACAAGGGTGCCGGCGGTCGCCTTGTCATCGGATGCAATAAGCCGCTGAAAGCCTTTGGCTAACCGCAAGACCTTCTTTAGGTTTGGCGATGACGAGGATGGAATAGTCAGCTTAATCGTTACTGTCATAGTGCCTCGATATGCTTTGCGTTGCCATCGGCGCCCGGTAACAAGAAGTTTATCGAGGAGGGTGTCATAATTCAAAGAGGGGCACTCTTCCGACTCTTCCGACCAAAGGTCTCGCTTATGGGAACCGAAACTTGATTACATTCGGGCAAATCAGCGTTGGCAAGGGGAGTGTCGCACTATGCTCCACGCCACAACAAAAGTTTCCAAGACGAATTTGACTCTTTCCGGCGCCGGAAACTAGAATATCTTTGTTGTTGGACTTACGAGCAACCTTCAGGGCAGGGTGCAATTCCTGACCGGCGGTGACAGCCCGCGAGCGTGAAAACGCAGATTCTGGTGGAATTCCAGGGCCGACGGTAGAGTCCGGATGAAAGAAGGTTGAACGGGCTCACTATTTGCGACGGAACGGTGCAATCGTTGGGTTGTATTGGACCGCGGGAAATGGCGGGTGAACGTTTGAGGAATGTGTACGCCCTGAAGCTGAATGGCTTTGGGGCGTTTTTGGTTTTTGGCTAGGAAAGTTGCAGGAGCAAGATTACGAAAGACGGAGGGCTGCCC
>CALDSM010000186.1 GCA_937923585.1 uncultured bacterium | reverse complement strand
ACCACCGAGATCTACACTCTTTCCCTACACGACGCTCTTCCGATCTGGCACGGTCAATGCAAACCTGTTCAATCGTTTCTTACCCGGCTTCTTCATGGCCCTGACCTCCATTGGCCGCGTCATGTCTGCGCAACGTAGACGCGGCATCCTGCCGCGCTTTGCCTCGACCCGAAGCGATTGAAGAAAGAGATTGAAAGCCTCTTTCACGTTAGGCACGGTCCGCAACCGCATCTATATTACCCCTGTTCAGTGAAAATGTGGCATGGACGTTCACGTGCCGCTGGCGCCCCGTCTCGGACATTTGCGTCGTGAGTCTGCTCCCTTTCCAGCGCCAAGAGCGGCGGGACGCCTGCGGCGCGTGACCTCCTGTTATTCGGCAACTTGTCATCACCCGGCCATAATGTTCATACTGAAGATCTGTTAATGGTGTGCCCAATTGGCTGGGCCGCCGCAAAGAAAGGATGGTCGTCGCATGAGTTCCGCAAAAGAAACCAAATTGTCCCGCCGCGAGGCAATGGCCGCCATGGGCGTCATGGCGGCGGCGTGCTGTACGGGCGCTGCGCGGGCAGCCGACGCGGCCCCTGCCGTGAAGGCCAAGCCGTCGCTGCAACTGTACACGATGCGCGAGCCGGCCAAGAAAGACCTGGCCGACACGCTGAAGAAATGCCGTGAGATGGGATGGGAGTATGTGCAGTGGAGCGGCATGCCCGACATGCCCGCCGAGAAGATCCGCGAGGCGCTGGACACCGCCGGGCTCAAGGCCGTCGCTTGCCACTGCGGCGTGGAGGGCTTTGAGAAGGACTTCGACGCCCAGGTCAAGTTCTGGAAGACCGTCGGCGTCACACAGGTGGGGCCGGGCGGCATGATGGGCGACTGCCAGGGCTCGCTGGAGGACTGGCTGAAGGGCGCCAAGCGGCTGGACGATCTGGGTGCCAAACTGCGGGGTGTGGGGATGACCCTGGCCTTCCACAACCACAACAAGGAATTTGAGAAGTTTGACGGCGACCCGCGCTGCAAGCTGGACATTCTCTACGAGAGCACCAAGCCGGAGAACCTCCACTGCGAGTTTGACCTGGCGTGGATATTCGTGGGCGGCGCCGACCCGGCTCAATATCTCCGCAAGTACGCGGGCCGCTGCCCGATGATTCATGCCAAGGATCTGTACCGGAAGAAAGGCCTGACGGGCGGCGTGCAGTTTGCCCCGCTCGGCCAGGGCTGTCTTGACTGGCCCTCGCTCTTCGCGGCGGGGAAGGAAGCCGGTGTCGAGTACTACACCTATGAGCAGGACAACTGCAAGGGCGACATCTTCGAGGCCGCAAAGATCAGCTTTGACTTCCTGAAGAAGAACCTGGGCTAGTGTAGTGAGTTGGCGCGAAAAGCAGGTGCATCCATTTCAAACTGTCGAAACGTGAGTCAGTCCCCGCTTTTCGCGGGAAACCATGCCGCCGCCGGGCCCGGTGAAGACGGCCCGGCGGCGGGCGGCAATACGGGAAAGGGAGCGTTCCCCATGAAGACGAAATTGACCGCGCTGTTTGTTCTTTGTCTGACCCTGTCGGCCGCGGGGATTGCCTCGGCGGCGGACACGCGCTGCTTTGAAATGCGCACGTACTACGTCGCGCCGGGCAAGATGGATGCGGAACTGGCCCGCATGAAGGATCACGCGCTTGCCCTGTTTGAGAAGCACGGATTCACCGGCATTGGCTACTGGGTGCCGCAGGACAATCCGGACAACAAGTTCATCTACATCATCGCCAGCCCCAGCCGTGAAGCCCACGACAATGCCTGGAAAGAATTCATGGCCGATCCGGCATGGCAGAAGGCCCGCGACGAATCGGAAGTGAACGGCAAACTCGTGACCAAGGTGGAATCGGTCTACCTGAAGGCGGCCGATTTCTCTCCCGAAATCGCCGCAAACAATGTCAGCGTTCCGCGCTGTTTCGAACTGCGCACCTACACCCCCGCGGAGGGGAAGATGGACGGATTGCTGGCCCGTTTCCGCGACCACACGTGCGCCCTGTTTGCCAGGCACGGCATGACCCAGATCGGCTATTGGACGGGCGCGGCGGAGGGGCAGAAGGACCAACTGGTCTACATTCTCGCACACAAGGACAGGAAGACTGCCGATGCCAACTTCAGCGCGTTCCGCGAGGATCCGAAATGGGTCGAGGCCAAGAAG
The DNA here is from genome assembly GCA_937923585.1 of uncultured bacterium. GTDB lineage: Bacteria > Hydrogenedentota > Hydrogenedentia > Hydrogenedentales > CAITNO01 > CAITNO01. The sequence goes on along the minus strand of CALDSM010000186.1, from coordinate 3,176 downwards.
GCCTCCGAAGTCAACGGTTCGCTGACGGAGAAGGTGGAGTCGGTGTTCCTGGTTCCGACAGACTTTTCGCCCATCCGCTAACCGGACGGGATGCTGGTCACTTGTCCAGCGGCCGGTACTTCACGCCCATCTGCTTCAACCGCTCCACGTGCGTCTCTAGGCGCTCCGAGAAGTCCTTGAACTCGCGCTGGTCCTGCGGGGTCCAGGCCACCTCGGCGAGCGCGCACGCCCGCGGGAAGGCCATGTATTCCATGTGCTCGGGGGTGGGAATGTACTCAGACCACAGTTGTCCCTGTGTGCCCAGGATGTGCGCCAACTCCGCCGCGTCCAGTCTTACGGGAAGCGGGTCAAAACTGTAGACCTTGTTCAACGGCAGGTTGCCGCCAATGGCCAGCGGCTCATCCTTGGGCTTGCCCTGGTAATAGTCCAGGTAGGTGAATGCGGTCGGTGCCATGACCACGTCATTGCCCAACTTCGCCGCCTCGACGCCCTTGTCCACGCTGCGCCATGCCATCACCGTGGCGTCCTTGCCCAACCCGCCGTCGAGGATCTCGTCCCAGCCGATGAGCTTGCGGCCCTTGCTCTTGAGGAAATCGTTCATGCGCGCGATGAAGTAGGCCTGCATCTTGTCCTCGTCGGCAATGCCCAGTTCCTTCATCCGCTTCTGGACCGCCTCACTGTCCTTCCACTGGTCCTTCACCGCCTCGTCTCCGCCGATGTGGATATAGGTGCCCGGGAAGATGTCCACCACTTCGGCCAGCACGTCCTGCAGGAAGAGTATGGTGGATTCCTCCGCGTTGAAGATGTTCTTGTTGACGCCGAAGGTGGTGAACACCGGCAGCGGCTCTTTCACGTTGCCCAGTTCGGGATAGGCCGCAATGGCCGCCTGCGCATGGCCCGGCATCTCGATTTCGGGGAGTATGGTGATATGCCGGTCAGCGGCATAGGCCACGATTTCGCGCAGGTCGTCCTGTGTGTAGAATCCGCCGTGCCGCGTGCCGTCATAGGTCGCGCCCGGTTTGCCCGCATGGCCCACCACGGTCTCGGCCCGCCACGCGCCCACTTCGGTCAGCTTCGGATACTTTTTGATCTCGATGCGCCAGCCCTGGTCATCGGTGAGGTGGATGTGCAAATGGTTCATCTTCTGCACGGCAATGGCATCAATGAACCTCTTGACAAAGTCCTTGGGCATGAAATGGCGGCAGGGGTCAATCTGCATGCCGCGCCACGCGAACCGCGGCGCGTCCTCTATGTACACCAGCGGTGCCGTCCATTTCTGGGCGTCCACGAGGTCCGCGCTGTACACCGCCGGCGGCAGCACCTGCCGCAGCGTCTGCACGCCGTAAAACAGGCCCGCGCCGGCCGATGCCGCGATAACCACGCGGTCTTTTGTCACCTTCAGCCGGTATCCCTCCGCGCCGGTGTCGAGGCCCTCATTACCCAGAAACACCGCATTCGCTTCCGGACCCGACGCCGCACTCACGGGCAGCGCAAGACCTGTCGCCGGGCGCAGCACGCCGGTCGAATAATTGGCTGTCTTTTCGGCGTCGCCGTTGCCCTGCTGAAACAGGATGCGCGTATCCTTGTCAAGTCTGAATTCTCCCTTGCCCAGTTCCATCTTTACAGGTTTGGGTATCACGTTCACCTCCGATTTGGCCTGTGCCGAGAAGGCACTCAATACTGACACACACAGGACCGCGCTGAAGAAGATTCGAGAGGAAACCATGGCAATTGTCCTTTCCCTTGGCTCTTGGGTCACGGTTGGCATAGTGCCACAACGGCCGATATGAGTGCCAAATGACAAGCGGGGCGCTTTGCGCAAGAAAAAGGCCTTGCCTGGGCGCACCAATCTCCTCTATAGGTTGCGGCTTAGAAACGCATGCAATCCATCGGCGCCGCCCAACGGAATGGCCGCAAACTTCCCCTTCTCCGCCAGCGGATAGGCACCTTCAGTGCGGCACACCACAGCCCCTTGCTTGACCGCCTCCGGCCCAAAGGCCTTCACCAATGACGAAGTGCCGCGAAGCGCTCCGGCGTCCACCTGAGCGGCGGTCTTGCATTCCATGGCGAGAAACTGGCGCGGCCCCACCTCCACCAGCAGGTCAACTTCACCGCCCTGCACTTCGCGCCAAAACCAGCACGGTGGGCGTTTGCCCTTGTTGAGAAAGTGTTTGCGCGCCTCGCCGACCACAAGGTTCTCCCAAACCGCGCCCCACGCCGCATTCTCCTTCACAGCCGACCAACCTGGGAACCCCAACAGGTAGACCAGCAGACCGGGGTCGCAGAAGTACAGTTTGGGCGTCTTGACGAGCCGCTTGCCCGCGCTGGCGTGGTAAGGCTCCAGCAGGAACACCTGCTGGCTGGCCTCGAGAATGGACAGCCAGCTTTTGACCGTGTTCGCGGTGATGCCAACATCGCGCGCCATTTCAGACAGCGACAGCAATTGCCCGGCGCGAGCCGCTGCCGCTCGCAGAAAGCGGTCAAAATCGCGCAGATTTCCCACATTGAGTATGTTGCGCACATCCCGTTCCAGGTAGGTGGCCAGATAGGAGCCGATCCACAAGTCCCGGTCCAAGTCGGGCCGCTGCCAGAGTTCCGGGTAACCGCCCCGCCAGCAGAGTTGGTCCGCATCGCCCGGCGTGTCCATGCGTTCCAGTTCCGCCAGTGACAGCGTGGGCAGCGCCAGGAGCGCGCACCTGCCCGCCAGGGATTCGGTGACGCCCGACATTACGGAGAAGTTCTGGGAGCCGGTCAGGACGAAACGGCCGGGCCGCTTGTCGCGATCCACCACGATTTTCAAGTACCGCAGCACCTCGGGCACATACTGCACCTCATCAATAATGAGCGGGTCGGGATGGCTGCGCAGGAAGGCGTCAAAGTCCAAGCGGGCGTACTCGGCCTCGCGGGGAATGTCAAAGGTGACATACCCGGCCTTGGGGAACAGATGCCGCACCAAGGAGGTTTTGCCCGCCTGTCGCGGCCCGGTCAGCACCAGTACAGGGAACTGGGCGAACGCCTTCCTGACCACGGTCGAAATGTCTCGTTGAATCCACATTGCATATATTATGCAATGCCATTGCAAATTTGTCAACAGCCAAACCGCCTGCAATCACGTTTGTCGTGCGAATCTTCGCCCGCCACACATCCGGCAATGGACTTCTTACGGGCGGTGCGGG
>CALDSM010000185.1 GCA_937923585.1 uncultured bacterium | reverse complement strand
CGGTGGCAGGGCAAGGATATTACACTGCTCGTAGAGCGGACCACGCCGCCCAACGCGACGCCCAGCCCCGCGTTCCGGGTGGTCTTTGAGAAGGCGCCATCGGCCGGTGTCTCCGGCGGGGAAGCATACAGTTTTCTTGCCCGCCGTGCCGAATGGATGGCAGGCATCAAGATTACAGGAATCCCGGGTGGCGAGGGGCAGGGCGAAAAGACTGTTGAAGAGTCCTCATTGGTTTCGGGCGACAAGATTTTTGCTGGTGATTGGACCGTTGGTTCCGCCGTTGGCACGGGAGCGGTCGCGTGGAAGGACGGAAACCGCATGGAAGTCCAGCCGATCTACGCGCTGCGCCTGATGGACGGTGAGGGCAAGTTCCACCTCCCCGGGGACCTTGTTACGGACAAGCCCAAACCGGCGGTGATCTTTTACGGCCCCTGGATGATGGGCGTGGATGCCTATTTCAACCCCATGTTCCACGGCGAGCCCGTTGACAACACGCTGTTGCTGCCGGGTGCCGCAACGCTGGCCGGACAGATTGCTTTCGACAGGCCGGACGACCCGCTGTTGTCGGGGCCGCACATCGAACTGGCCTACATGCACAGCGGATTCTCCGACCTGTGCAGACTGAGCCTCCGTCCCCTGTCCGAACAGTCCAGCCACGAGCCGACCACCGTTTCCTTCTGGCACAAGGTAAAGCAGGCGAACTGACCGCTGACTGGGAGCGCCGTCCGTGTCGGTCTGTGTCCGTCCGTGTTTCCCGGCACCTACGCCTGAACCACGTTCGGCGGCACTTCGCCGCTCAGGCACGCAACAATGTTCCGCGCCGCAATGGCCGCCATGCGCGAGCGCGTTTCCACCGATGCGCTGCCGAGGTGGGGGATAAGCACTGCGTTTTCGCATTTGAGCAGGGCGGGGTGTACCTTTGGTTCCTCCTCGTAAACGTCAATGCCCGCAGCAAAGATCTCACCGGTCTTGAGCGCGTCGGCCAGCGCCGCCTCATCCACCACCGGCCCGCGCGACGTGTTCACAAACACCGCCGTGGGCTTCATGGCTGCAAACTCCGCCGTGCTGAACGCATGCCGAGTTTCGGGCGTGAGCGGGCAGTGGACCGTGATGAAGTCAGACTCGCGCAGCAGCGTGTCCTTGTCCGCACGGGCCGCGTTCAACACCCTTTCGTCCTCTTCGGACAAACGAAAACTGTCGGTGTAGAGGATTCTCATGCCGAAGCCTGAGGCACGCCGCGCCATTGCCTGACCGATGCGGCCCATGCCAAATATTCCCAGGGTCGCTCCGTGGATGTCCACGCCGAGCAACTGCATCGGTCCCCAGCAGGTCCACTGGCCGTTGCGCAGGAATCGCTCGCTCTCGCCGATGCGCCGTGCCGCCGCCATCAGCAGCGTCCACGCCAAATCCGCCGTGGTTTCGGTCAGCACACCCGGCGTGTTGGTCACGATGACGCCGTGCCGCTTTGCCGCGGCCACATCAATGTTGTCATAGCCCACGGCGTGGTTCGCCACAATCTTGAGTTGCGGCCCCGCCGCGTCCAGCAACTCGTCGTCAATGCGTTCGGTTAGCATCGGCAGCAGCGCATCCGCGCCCGGTACCACCTCCAACAACTCCGTACGCGGAATCGGTCCATCCTGTCGCGCAACCGAGATGGATTCCTCACCAAATGCCTCGCGCAGCATGTTCAGGCCGCGTTCAGGGATGACACGTGTGACGACAATCTTCATGGAAAGAGACAACTCCAATATTTTAGAAAGCCAACGAGCCGAGGGACTGGCCTGGGAAAGGCTTCGGCATCTCCTCACGCTTCAGCAGAAGTATCGTATTTTGGTTCACCGTTTTTCCAGCGCTTCGATCGCTTCCGCCACTATGTGCCGGTGCGACTCGATGGGCGCCGGATCCTTGGTGAATTCAGTCAGGCTTTCGCTGATTTCGGCCGGCACAGTCAGCAGCTTCTCATATTCGGCCTTCTTTGCCGCTTCCAGCGCCGCGCCTTTCTCCGCCAGCAACCGCTTCAGGATGACCATATACTCGTAGTCCTCAATGCCGTCGCGGAGCATTTCGATGCGTATTGTGTCCACCGGCGGGTCAAGCACCGGCGCGGACGGGTTGCCGTTGGCGGCGGCTTCCGGGGGATACAAGAAGCGCCCGTCGCCGTTGCCCCAGGGTCGCCTCATGCCTGCCTCGCCGCCGTAGCCGTACTCCCAGCCCATGGGGTCCTCGTACGGATTTTGCGGCGCTTTTGGGTCCGGATAGGCCGTTGGGCTGGTCCACAGCAGCGTTTCCCAGACCAGGATACCCTGAATGCCGCGCTGCCATGTCTGCCAGAGCCACACGCGCAGGTCGGTTGCCGGGTGGTCTATGAACAGGGTCGCGTAGGGCGCTTTAGATCGAAAGAGCGTCGTGTAGGGAAAGAGTGTAGATCTCGGTGGTCGCCGTAT
>CALDSM010000184.1 GCA_937923585.1 uncultured bacterium | reverse complement strand
GATCCCCCTCCGGCGGCAGCACAAACAGTGCCGTCACCCCCCCGCCGCGCGCGGCGGCCGCGCACAATGCGGGATGGTCCCTCAGCCGAAGGTCCAGCCGAAACCACACCAGTGAGGCGGCGCACATTCCAAACGTTCCTTTCCCGGCATGCGCAAGGGTTCGGGACAGGGACTCCCCGGAAGGCGGCGGGCCGTTCCACGACGCTCCGGTCAGGGCTGGCCGGAATCGCCGTTCTCTTCCTGCGGCTGCCTGCGGGAAGGCGCAATGACCCCGGCGGCCACCAGCGCCTCATAGGTCTCACGGTCAACCGTGTCGCCGCTGTTGACGATACGGACGGACCCGTTCACCATGATCAGGTACTGGCGCATTTCCACACCGTGGCGGACCATGCGCGAGCCCTTCTGCATCATTTCGTATTCAATCTTCACAAAGGCCCCGGCGGAGGGGCGGGAAGGCGGCGCGGACCAGTCATGGTCCAGCACGGGGCCGCGCGTCTCCGAGGCCACGGTGTCGCGGAGACTGTTTATCATGCCCGGATGGGGGCGTTTTCCCTTTCGGAACAGCACGGAAGAATCCCTCACATTTGCCTTCGGCCGGAGTTCACGACCCTGCGGAAGGGGCGGGCGCGGGGGCGGTTTGCGGCGCTGCCGCATCGGGCGGCGGAGGGGGCAGCGCTGTCGTGTCAACGGGGACGGCGACAAGGCCCTGCTTCACCCGGGCTTCCACGGCCTCGGCTGCGGCCTGGGCCATGTCTTTAAGCGCGGGATTCGTCTCCGTTTCGGCGCATTTCTTGAGCGCGTCCAGCACGGTTGCGTCCCCGATCATGCCCAGGTCCTGAATGGCGCGCCTGCGTGCGTCCTCGGACAGTTTCGTGTCCAGCACGGCCTCGGCGTACAGCTTCGTATTGCTTAACACTGCCCGCTGGGGCATGTTGAGCACGATGGAGGTGCGCTCGTTGGGCGTCGTCTCGGGATTCGCCCACAACTCCACCGCCTTGGCGACCGCCGTGGGATCACCGGCCAACTCCATGACCAGAATGGAGGCGTTGCGCACGTGGACATCGGGGTCGGCAATTAGTTCGTTCATGCGCGACAGGCCCTTTTCCGTGGCCAAACGGCGCTGCAGCAGCGCTCCGAGCAGATGCGCGGCGTCCGCGCGCGTGTAGGGATCATACTGGGCGCCGGTCAGTTCGATGAGTTTCTGCTCATGGGCCTGCGAGATGGCGGGCATGACCGACATGACCACCAGCACCTTGTCTTCCTCATTGCCGCCGGCGTTGGCCAGCAGGTCGAGCAGCGGATTCAGTTTTTCCGGTCCCTGCGCGGCCAGTTTCTGCGCTATTTCGGCGGCCTTGGGGATGTCCCACTGGTCTTTTCCCGCCTGTGCCACGGCCTTCCATTCCGCAACAAGCTGTTCCGGGGGCTCGGGCGGGGACGGGGGGGGCGTGCCCGGACCGCATCCCCACAGGACCAGCGGCACGGCCGCCAGAACGGAAAACACAAGAATATGGAAGCGCATGGCTGTAACTCCGGATTTGGTTGGGTGATCGCGGTGGAACACCACGCGCACAGGGTACCACAAGTCCGGCGGAAATTAGGAATTGAGGGCCGGGGAACGGAGGAGGTACGGCGGCAGCCCGAATCAATCGATTCCCAGGCCGCCTTCATCCCCGGAAATGGATGAAACTCGGGTTGACGGCCCATGGTCGAACACCCGTGGCAAACGGCTATTCCGGCACTCTCCGCAATGGATGCCGGACCACCGCGGCGGTCAACCCGGAGCAGCGCAGATGAACACATGGGAAACTCGGGGCAGTTTGGGAGTGATGCGGTCGGCGCTTGTCGCGGGATGCTTCCTGCTGATTGGGTTCCTTGCCACCTATGCGGTGCTGGCCCCCGCGCCCAAACCCGCCACCGCGCCGGCCGCCGAGTTCTCCGCGCTGCGCGCCATCGAGCACAGCAAGGCGACGGCACTGGAGCCCCACCCCATGGGCACGGCGGCAAATGACGCCGTGCGCGGCTACATCGCCGCCAGACTGAAGGAAATGGGCGTGGAGGTGGAGGAGCAGCCCGCGCGGCATCTGCGCGGAAACACCGTTCGGGTCTCCACAAACGTGATCGGGCGCATTCCCGGCACGGCCAACTCCAAGGCTTTCTGCCTGATGGCGCATTTCGATTCGACGCCCTACGGCCCCGGGGCGGCGGATGACGGCGCCGGCGTGGTGGCGATGCTGGAGACGGTACGGGCGCTCAAGGCGGGTCCACCCCTGAAGAACGACGTAGTTTTTTTGTTCACCGACGGGGAGGAGGCCGGACAACCGGGGGCAGAGGCGTTTATGCGCAGCCCGTGGGCGGACCGGGTGGGGGTGATCCTCAACTTTGAGGCGCGGGGCACGAGCGGCCCTTCCATGATGTTCGAGACCAGTCCGGGCAACGGCTGGCTCATCCCCGAGGCGGCGAAGGCCGGGGTGCATATCCGCGCCTGTTCGATGATGTACAACGTCTACAAGATGATGCCTTTCAACAGCGACTTCAGCGAGGCGAAGAAGCGGGGGCTGAAGGGGTTCAACGTTGCCTTCATTGACGGTTTCTGCCGGTATCACACCAAGAACGACACGCCCGAAAACATGAGCCTGGCCAGCCTTCAGAACCACGGGTCCTACGCGCTGGGCCTGGCCCGGCATTTCGGCAACCTGCCGCTCGACGGCGACCTGGTGAAGCCTGACCTGGTGTACTTCAACACCGTAGGTTCCCATATGGTCTGGTATCCCATGGCGTGGAGCGGGCCGATCGCGTGGGCCGCGGCGCTCGTGTTCGCACTCACACTGCTCCTGGGCCTGGTTCGGGGTCGGCTGACCGTGCCCGGATTTCTCGGGGGCGTTCTCGTCTTGGCGCTCACGGCCCTTGCGTGCGGGCTGGCCGTGCTGGTTGCGCTGGGCGCGGTCTACGGACCAGGGAAGTTGTACGCCCAGTACACCACCAACATCACCCACCTGCCCGACCTGGTTGCGCTGAACCACAACACGCTGTACGGCTGGGCTTTTGCCGCGCTGGCCGCGGGTGTCTTTGTGGCCTGTTACCAAGGCCTCTGCCGCCGGATGCGGACGGCCAACCTGGCGGCGGGCGCGCTGGCCTGGTGGGCGGCCGGAACCCTGGCAATCCAGTATTTCATGCCGGGCGGCAGTTATGCCGCCGCCTGGCCGCTGCTGTTTGCCTCGCTGGGCCTGGCCGTGTCGTTCCTGTGGAGGGCCGATGCACCGCCGTCTCCGCTGCGGTTGTTCCTGCTGGGTGTCTTTGCCCTGCCGGGCATTGTCCTCGTTGCGCCCTCCTACCCGGTGCTGCTGGCCACAATCATGGTCATGACGGCGCCCGGTCTGGCGCTGCTGGTCGCTTTGCTTCTGGGTCTGATCATCCCGCAGGTGCCGCTGCTGACCACTCCCAACCGCTGGTGGCTGCCCGTTTTCGCAACGGCCCTGGCGGTGCTAATGCTGGCCTGGGGTGCGGCCAACAGCGGTTATACCGCCGAACGCCCGAAACTCAACAGCCTCGCCTACGGCCTCAATCTCGACACAGGCAGCGCCGCGTGGTTCAGCTATGACAAAGAACTGGACGAATGGACCACCAACTTCTTCCCCATGAGCAGCGCCAAACCGCCACGCGGCACTGTGAACGGGTTCATTGCGGGCGACGACCGGGAATACTGGAAAGCCCCTGCGCCAGTGGCACCCTATCAGGGGCCGCAGGCCAAGGTGGTCGAGGATGTCACCGGTCCGGACGGACGTGCCGTTACGGTTCACCTCTCCATGCCGGAGAGGCCGCTTGAGGTGAAGATTCGGCTGGTGTCCGACAACACCGTCCACTCGGCCACGGTTTTCGACCAGACGGTGAAGGGCGGCGGCAGGGACTGGACCCTGTATTTCCGGGGCTTTCCGCCGGAAGGCGCCGACATTACGTTCAGGGTTGATGCAGGGAAACCCCTTGCGTTCGAGGTGGTACCGGAATTACTCGGGCTGCCATCCCTGCCCGGAGTACCGACCCGGCCGGACTACATGGCCGTTGAGCCCAACACCATCCGACGGCCCTGGTCATTCCGCGGCGACTCGGTGTTTCTCGTCCGCAGATTCGATCTGCCGGGCGAAACTGCCGCAACGTAAGGATTTCGGAAGCCCCGGTTACGGCCTGCTGCGCCGCGCTCCAAAGGCGGCCAGTACGAGTGCCAAACCCGCCAGCGCCGCAGTGGAAGCCACAGGGATCGCGGGCCGGGGCACCACGGTAACGCGGACCGGGGTGCTTTCCTGAACCGCGGGACTCTCGTCAGAGACTACGCAGGTGTATTGGCCGGTTTGGTCAATTTCCGCGTCTTCCAGGACATAGATGGCCTCGTTTGCCCCCGGGATTTCCGCACCGTCCTTGTACCACTGGTAATCCACCTTCCCGTACGGATGCCGCACCTCCACCTGTATTTTGTAGGTGTCACCCTCATAGACGGTCACGGCGCCCGGCACGGGTCCGACGACGTTGATTCGGCCCGTACCGGTTTCCACCAGGCAGTACCGGGGCCCGGCTACGGACAGGTCGTTCCACAGCCCCGTGCTGGAGTAGATCATCCCTGCGTCTTCATTGCCGGAATCGTTCGGTTCACCGGGACTCCAGTTGCTGTACCACGGGGCAACTACGGTTCCCCCCTCATGGGTACCATTGAAGAAGTTCTCGCCGTTCTCGACCCAGACCCACCGACCCTCGGTCTCAATGTCGTTCGCCCCGATGAACATGACATCCGCTGCGGGCCCGAACATGGTCCGTATCCAAAAGTCCTCCGCCGCATCATTAACGGTGGCCAGGTAGCCGCCCCACTGGCCGGCCAGCGTGTTGCCGTCGGTCCATGACATGGACGGGGTCAGCTTGTAGTAGTGGCCGTTGGCCGGATTGCGGATCCAGTCTGTGCTGCGGTCGCCGATGCCGACACCGGGCGTGAGGTACATCTCGTAGATACCCTTGCGCGGCTGGGTGGCGCTTTCCCAACCCAGCCATGCCACGGCATCCCCGCCGCCCTCAAAGAAATCCATGCGGATGGAGTAGGGCTGCCCCGCCGTGAGCGCGGTGGAGGTGGTGCCGGAATAGGTGGTGGCGCCGTGGTCCGACCACTCGTTTACCAGCAGTTCATCGTTCACCCAGAGCCGCACGCCGTCGTCGGTGCGGACCAGAAATGTGTATGCCTCGCTGTACGCCGGGGTGACGAATCCGGTCCAGCACACGGAGAAGTTGTTTGCGGGCACGACAGGATGGGGCGCGGAGCCGCCCCAGTCAAAGGTCACCTGGTGATCCAGGCGGGTGGCGCGAAGATGGGTGAACCTGCGCGAACTCACGGGATCGTCGGAGAAATACTCCCCAAGAAGTCCGCCCGTGCCGTCGCAGACACGGTCCTCGGTGCAGCCGGGCGGGGCAACCGCCGGATTCAGCGCAGCGGCGGTGTATCTGGTTCGAATCTCGGCGGTGGTGCCGCCCTGGCCCTTCGCCCACTGGTACTCGTTGTAATTGGAGCATCCGTCTCCGTCGGCATCGCCGCACCAACCCAGCCAGGGGTAAAGAATCGTGTAGTTGTCCGTGTTGGGCACGCTCAGGCTGTCGCCGCCCAGGAAACTGTTCACCTCCTCGGTGTCCTTGATGACGTTTACGATAAGCAGCGGAAATGCGAGCGTGTCCTGGTCGCCGAGCATCATCGTGCCGGTGAAGAAGTATTCGATATCGGGCACCATGTACATGATGAAACTCTCTTGATCTGTGGCACCGAGGTCCCTCCATGCCTGGGCAAAGTCCCTGATCCATGCGTCATGCACCTGTTTGTGCGAGGTGCCGCCCGTGGCGGTGCAGTCGAAGGAGGGGTCGGCCAGAATGGCGGTCATCAACGCAAACTCGTCGCTGTCGAGTATGCCGTTGGGGAACAGGACAATGGGGGTTTCCGAGATGTCGAAACCGCCGTTGATGTCGCAGACCGCCGGGTCCAGCGTGAAGCCCGCCGGCAGCACATTGTATTTCCGCACCACCGGCCAGATGCCGCTCTGCGCGACGCTTCTCATCACCGTGTCGAAGTTGAGCACGTAGGCGTCGGCGACGGCCGTGCCCGCGGACAGCGTGCCCGCAAGGACCGACACAAGGCACAGTTTCACGGCGTATCTGCTCACGGCACATCTCCTTATGATTTTCCCGAAATAATGATAGTTCAGGCGGGCCTGACAGTCAAGAGCGCAAAGTGCGTTTATCGAAAGGGGCCAAAAAGGGGTATGGTCGCGGGACACGGGAAAACGGCGGTTTGACTCGCCGCACCCGCACCGTTACAATCCGTTCACTGGCTGTGGCCGACAGGGATGGCATCATGAATCTTCTGGGCATATCCGCCTTCTATCACGACAGCGCCGCCGCGCTCATCATGGACGGGGACATCACGGCCGCCGCCCAGCAGGAGCGGTTTTCGCGCAAAAAGCATGATCCGCGCTTTCCGAAGGAGGCAATCGAGTTCTGCCTGCGCAGGGGCGGCGTCACCATGGACGATGTGGACCATGTCGTCTTTTACGACAAGCCGTTCATCAAGTTCGAGCGGCTGCTCATGACCT
>CALDSM010000183.1 GCA_937923585.1 uncultured bacterium | reverse complement strand
CATACGAGATCTGATCGTGACTGGAGTTCAGACGTGTGCTCTTCCGATCTATGGGCCGCGAGAGCGTGACCATGGGCGTCACCTTGGCCGGGATGGTCTTGGTCACTTCGTCCCAGTCCGCCGAACACAGTGCCGGACCGATCCGCAGGTCCACCAGATGACGCAGCCCGCCGATGGTCAAATGCGCGTGTCTGGCATCACGGGCAGGCGGCGCGGCCAGGTCAAATTCGAACACGGCCCGGCGCAAACCGCCCGTGTTGAGCCTTGTGTACGACCGTATGCGGGCGGAAGCCTCATATTTGCCGTTGAAGGCGTCGTCTGCGAGCACCTTGGGCTGGATGATACCGGCACCCTCATCCACAAAAGTAACGACAAGTGTGCGCGGTCCCTTTTTGAGCCAGCGGGAATCGGTGATGCGGAACTGGTAGGTGTTGAGTTTGTAGGGATCCGTGTCCGGCGCGAGTTCGAGGCAGGGAGTGCCGTTTAGCGCCGTCTCGGGGCACTCGCCTGGATTGAGGAGTGTCGCGCCGCGCTGTTCCACACCGGCGCCTGTGCGGAAGACTGGGGTGAGCCTGTCGAGGTCGAGTGCGACGGCTGAAACCATGCCAAACAGGACAAATGAAAGTGCTGCGGCGTGGCGCGCAAGGTATGGTGTCATGCCGTACTCCTGGTGATAGACCCTCGTTTCCAAGTTGCACCTGGGAACGCACTTGTCCGCGAAGTTGTATTTCACGCCGCCGGGGCATGGCCCCGGCGAAGAAAAGCGGCGGCATGGCCACCGCACTCAATAATGTGGGACAGCCGCCCTCGGCTGTCGTACCGTGGCACTCGATAAACGCTGACAGGCGGGGGCGCCTGTCCCACATTCTTCAGACCAGCCGCGCCTACCGCGGTTCGGGGAAGTAGTGCGCCTCGATGAGGCAGCAGAGCGTGTGCCACAACACGGCGTGGGCTTCCTGCACGACCTTGGTCGAATCGCCGGGCGTCTTGAGCACGATGTCGGCAAACTCGGCCATGGCACCGCCCTTGGGGCCGGTGAACGCGACGCTCACCCCGCCCCTGGCCTTCGCCACGGACAGTGCCATGCGGCAGTTGGCCGCGTTGCCGCTGGTGGAAATGGCCAGCAGCACGTCGCCGGGCTTCATCATGACGTTGAGTTCCTGCGCAAACGCGATATCGCGCACGGGGCAGTCGTTCTCCACGGCGGTTTTCAGCGCGGCATTGAGGCCGAGCGTGATGGCGGGCAGCCCCGCCTCCAGGTGCGCCGCGAGTTCCCCGCCGAAGGGCAGGGGCTCCAACGCCGCCATGTACGCGCTTTCCAGCGGGCGGCGCCGTTCGAAACTCTTCACCAACTCGCCGACAATGTGCATCGCGTCGGAATAGGAGCCGCCGTTGCCGCAGGTGAACAGGGTACCGCCGCCGTCATAGCACCTTACGAGCGCCTCGTGCGTCTGCGTCAGTTCCTGCGAGCAGGTCTCCAAGTCGGGGCGGCGCCCCAGCATGCCGTCAAGGATCATCTGTTCAAGCGTGTTCAGGCTGGACATGGAAAATCTCCGGTTGGAATCGGCTGCAAAACCGTGATTCTAAACGAAAGCAGGGGGACGGCGCACTTTGCGGCGGGAAAGGCGTTTGCGCGGAGACTGTGGACTTTGTGGACACGGTGGACGGAGTGGACGTGCAAGAAGTCCGCCTGATGCGATGTGTCCACTGCGTCCACAAGGTCCACGGTGTCCACAAAGTCCACCAACCAAGGCGAGCCGACCTTCGTTGCCGACTCAGCCCTTCCCTTCGCCCGCCCCTGCCGCACCCCGGGCCGCCCTGCCGATGAGCAAGAACGGACATGCGGCCGCGAGCAGCCACAGCGCAATGGCGAACACACTGCACGCGCCCGCCCAGGGTAGTTCGGCCGACGGAAACAGGTAGGGCCAGAAGGCCAGCCCCATGCGCTCCTGGCTGACAAAAAGGCCTAGCGCCAGCGCCGCGAGGCCGACATGGCCCGTGCGCAGCACAATCTCGTTGAGCGCCGCGCCCAGGGCCACGGCCATGCCAAGGGAACACAGCACGGTGGGCACAAGCCCCGCGTAATCATCGGTGAAGCGGAACCACCAGATGACCAGGGGCATGAACCACGCCCCCCACAGCAGGCCCATGACGATACCCACCACGATGCGGTTTCCGCCCGCGAGCCGCGGCAGCAGGTAGCCGCGCCAGCCGAGTTCACTGCCGAGCGCCGCCGCGGCAATCACCGTCGCGCCGAGCAGGACGGTGAGCGGGATGCCGATGACCAGGAGCACGACGGGGATGATGGGCAGGACGTTGGGCGGAATCTGTTCGAGCGCGCCGGGGTCGAACGAGCCCATCAGCGTGGACAGCCCCCATTGCGGGCCCGCAAAGCCGAGCAGCCACGACAGGGCGTAGTTCACCGCAAACAGCATGGGCACGGCAACGACCAGCCGCAGGGCGGGCCCCGCAGGCAGCGGCCACACGCCCGGCATGGGATGGTCCGGGTCGGGACACACACGGGAGGTCACCAGCGCGCCCAGGGCGGGAATCCACAGGACGGCAACCAGCAGCAGCGTGTGAAATATGGTCGGGTCCTGGTAGGCGATCAGCCCGCCGAACAGCAGCCCAAACTGGACGGCATAGCCGATGCCGAAAGTGAAGGCCAGAAAGACGAAAATGCGTTTCTTGTCCATGGGTGTCCTTCCGGGGTTTTCTGTTGCCGGTTAACGTTGCCAGAACCAAAACGCCCGATGCAAGGATTCCGACGACGGCACTACAGAAAGCACGGCGGCGGACAGCGCCTTTCGGGCCGCCCGCCGCCGTCCGTCAGTGAATTACTGGAGCACCGCGCCGGTGTTGGCGCTGGTCACCTGGCGCTGGTAGCGCTTGAGCCAGCCGGTGAGATTGCGGTCCGGCGGCGGACCAACCTGTCTCAGCCGCGCCTCGATTTCCGCATCATCCAGCTTCAGGTTGATCTTCCGCGCTGGGATGTCAATCTCGATGATGTCGCCCGTGCGCACCGCGGCGATGGGCCCGCCCTCGGCGGCTTCGGGGCTCACATGGCCGATGCAGGCGCCGCGCGTGCCGCCGGAAAAGCGGCCGTCGGTGATGAGGCTGACGCTCTTGCCCAGGCCGGCGCCCATGACGGCCGACGTGGGCGCCAGCATCTCGCGCATGCCCGGACCGCCCTTCGGACCCTCATAGCGCAGCACCACAATGTCGCCCGCCTTCACGTCGCCCTTCAGGATGCCCTTCATGGCGTCCTCCTCGCTTTCATAGACGATTGCCGGACCGGTGTGGCGCAACACCTCCTTGTCCACACCCGCCTCCTTCACCACCGCGCCGAGCGGGGCAATGTTGCCAAACAGGATCGCCAAGCCGCCGGTCGGGCTGTAGGGCGCATCCACCGGCTTGATGACGTCGCTGTCCAGCGAGCGCC
This sequence comes from uncultured bacterium, assembly GCA_937923585.1. Taxonomy (GTDB): domain Bacteria; phylum Hydrogenedentota; class Hydrogenedentia; order Hydrogenedentales; family CAITNO01; genus CAITNO01. The sequence continues at coordinate 5,790 of CALDSM010000183.1, read as the reverse complement.
TGCCGGCAATGTTCTCGCCCAGGGTCTTGAGCGTCACGGTCGGACAGTCGAGGTGGAGGATGCCTGGGGTTTGCGAAAGCTCGCCCAGAATTGCACTGATGCCGCCCGCGCGGTCCACGTCGGACATGTGCCAGTGGTACGACGGCGACACCTTGCAGATGTTCGGCACGCGCGCGCTCACCTCGTTGAGCCGCGCCAGCGGATAGTCCACGCCGGCCTCCTGCGCGATGGCCAGCGTGTGCAGCACCGTGTTGGTAGAGCCGCCCATGGCCATGTCCAGCGCAAAGGCGTTGTCAATGGATTCGGGCGTCACGATGTCGCGGGCGCGCAGGCCCGCCTTGTGCATGGCAATCACCTGCCGCGCGGCCGCTCGGACCAGTTCCCTGCGGCGCGGGTCGGTGGCGACGATGCTGCCGTTGCCCGGCAGCGCCATGCCCAGCGCCTCGCACAGACAGTTCATCGAGTTCGCCGTGAACATGCCCGAACACGACCCCGCGGACGGGCAGGCCTTGCATTCAAGCTCCTCCAACTGCGCGTCGTTGATCGCACCCTGCTTGTACGCGCCCACGGCCTCGAACACGGTGATCAGGTCCGTATCTTTTCCGTCGAACTTCTTCCCGGTTTCCATCGGGCCGCCCGAAACGAAGATCGTCGGTATGTTGCAGCGCATGGCGCCCATCAGCATGCCCGGCACAATCTTGTCGCAGTTGGGGATGCAGATCATCGCGTCGAACTCGTGCGCCTTGATCATGGTCTCCACGCAGTCGGCGATGAGTTCGCGCGACGGCAGGCTGAATTTCATGCCGCCGTGTCCCATCGCCACCCCGTCGCACACGCCGATGGTGTTGAACTCGAAGGGAACGCCGCCCGCCTCCTCCACCGCCTCGCAGGCGAGGCGCCCGAACACGTTCAGGTGCGCGTGGCCCGGAATGATCTCCACGAAACTGTTGCAGACGGCAATGAAGGGCTTGTCGAAGTCCTTCTTGTCCCTGACCTTGCCCGTGGCCCGCAGCAGCGCCCGGTGCGGCGCGCGTTCAAAACCCTTCTTGACGATGTCACTGCCCATGATGCGTTCTCCCATGCGCGCGTTGGCGCTGATTTAAGCCGGATTTGGATGAAAAGGCCACGGCGTAAGAACGGGAAAATCGGCACGCCATGGCCCCGGACACCAGTATATCCCCCTGCGTCGGCGGGGTCAAAACAGGAATTGGCCACAAAGAGCACAAAAGACACAAAGAAGACTGGGGCGGACACTCGCTGCTTCAACGTTTCAGTTTGTGAATTTTGTGTTTTTGTGGCCAATCCCGTTCCTTCTCTGCTTCAATAATCGGCCACTGGGGACAGATCAGAAGATGAGCTTCTTAATTTGGATGATCGGCGAACCGAAGTTGATCAACAGCCCATCGCGCTGACCGGAGGCGCGAAGATAGCCCAGCACCTGCGCCGTGTGTTCGTCCGCCAGTGTTTTGCAGGCTTTCAACTCGACGACAAGGCAGCCTTCAACAAACAGGTCCGCAAAGTAATCCCCCAGGATGGTGCCATCCTCATCGCGGACCTGCAACGGATATTGCTGCTCAACGGCCAGGCCCTTCTTCCTCAACCTGTTGGCCAGGCCGTTTTCATAGACCTTCTCCAAATGTCCGTTGCTGAGGTACACATGCAGGTCAAAGGCCACCTGCCTGATGCGGTCACACAACGCCCGAATCGTTTCCTCGTCCCTCATCACCCGTTCCTCCTGTTCTTCATTCTTGGGCTGTTCCGGCCCTCCCCCTCCCCTATTGTGTGCCCTTTGTGCCTTTTGTGGCAATTCAGAACACGATCACATCCACCCTTTTCGCGTTTGGTCCGCCGGGATGGTACATCACGATGTCCTGCGCGGCGTTTCCGTTGAGGCTGTATTCGTCGGCCATGCCGAAGCTGGGCACCTTCACCTCCGCCCAGGAACCGGAGGACAGGAACTCTTCCTTCCCGCCGACGCGGATGGCCAGCATGTCGCTTTCCTTGCCGTAGGCCACGTCGAGCCGTCCGTCGCCGTTGAAATCGCCGAAGGTGTAGGCCACCCGCTCACGTCCCTCAGGCGCGTCCATGGTGAGGCTGGTGGAGAAGGTCGGATTCCCGCCAAAGTCCGTTCCGTTGAACAGGTAGACGTCGGCGCGCACCGACAGTTTGCCGCGCACAAAGAAGTTGATGAAGTTGGTCACGCCCAGCGGAATGCTGATGAGCACCACGTCCTTGCGTTTGTCCCCGTCCACGTCAATGAGGATCGGGCTCGATATCCCCCCTTTTGTGGAGAAGGTCTTTGTCGGCGTTTCGGGATACTTGAACAGTTCCTTCGCAACGTAAACCTGCGTTTGGGCCATCATGTTGACGGTGCCCTTCATCTGCGTCACGACCAGGTCCGGCAGTTCGTCGTTGTTGAAATCCACCATCTTCGCCATACCCTGCCATTTTTCCGCCAGGTTGACGGGAATGCGAAAGCGCTCATGCTGTTTCCAGTCCGGCCCGTGGGCGAAATCGGCAAACTGGTCGCTGAGAAACGCCATGCCCTTGTGCTGTTCGCCGGGCACGGTGAAAGGATGCACGGCGGGCAGCCGGTGCACGATGTAGGTGTTCTCCTCGCGCCGCATTTCGCTGACCACGTCGCATTCCGCCATGGCCACGCTGCCGTCCATGCGCCGCAGGTCATAGCCGGACGGCGTGGGGATGAACCACACGTCGCGCCCGTCGCCCAGCAGGTCCTTGGCGCTGTGCTTGAGGAACGACGGTTCTTTGGCATGGCTCGGCAGCAGTGAGAAGAAGCGCGGTTCGCCGATCTTCTCAAATTTCCCCGCCTCAAATCGGTACACCAGCGCGCCCTCCGCGTTCAGCACGACCAGTTCCCTGGGCGGCTTGCCGTCGCATTCGGCCAGCATGGCCGCACCCATGGACGTGTCAAAAGGCAGCGTCACCGACGGCTTAACCGGATAGCCGCCCTTCTCGTCAGACAGGAAGAGTCCCAGTTCCTTCTTGAGCGGATGGCTTTGCTCGTCGGAGGTGAGCAGCAGGATATCGGCGGTTCCGTCGCCGTTCATGTCCGAAGTGTCCACATCCCACACCTTCAGTGCGGTTTCGAGGACAGAGTTGCGGGGCTGGGGGGCGGGCTGGGCGGTCAGAATAACCGCCACGGTCAACAGTGCGGCCAGCATGGAGAACTCCTTGGTTTTGCGCGTCAGAATGCAGAACTCTGCAATACGGAAGAAAACCGGACCGGTTTATTCACGAGACGATTATAACCCAGCCCTTCGGAGGTGTAACGGGATGGGAAACATGCGGGACGACGGGATGAGGGCGGGTAAAGCCCGTTTCGTGCCGCAGGCATCCCGCCTGCCCCGGTCTTGCTGTTTCATCGTCTCCATCAAAGTCAGGGCAGGCGGAACGCCCGCGGTACGAAAGTGACAGGCCGTTTCCGCTTTGGGGGCGCGGGGAGAATCATATGACGGCGATGAAGGTTGTCACGGCCGGTATGGTCCTCAAGATGACCGCCCCTGCCGCGATTTGCAGCAGGGGCGGCACACGCACAAAGTATTGTCGGAGTCGATTACGGCCTGTGACCCCTGACGGCCGGCAGAATGGTCAGGACAAGGCCCAGAAGGAAGAGATCCGCGAGCCGCTTTGGAGAGAACGCGCCCTTGCCGCCTGAACACCCCGGACAGCCGGTGTGCTCTTCCAAACCCGCCTCGGCGCGGCTAATATGACCGTCGTGGTCCGTGTCCAGCAGGTCGAATACCGACTGGGTCAATCCGGTCAACGATGCGAGAGCTTCATCATAGCTGATTTGCCCGTCGCCGTTGGCGTCCACTGCCGCAAAAGCCGCCAAGAGATGCTCGCGCAGGGTCGTTTCGGTCGGCGGCGTCACCGGCTCGCCTTCTCCTTCACCATGAACCTCCCCTTCGTGTGGCGCTTCACCTTCATTTTGCACTTCCCCTTCACCTTCACTTTCCCCTTCGGCGGCACACGGGCCGGAAGAGACGGTGAAAGCGATGGAACTGTCCGCAGCCACCAGCGTGCCCGCCGACGGGATTTGGCCGATGACGCTTCCCGCCGCGACGGTATCGCTGCACTGCTGGTCCACCATGCCCACGATGAGCCCCACCTCGGTGATGACTGCGGCCGCGGCCGCCTGGGTTTGTCCCGCCAAATCGGGCGTGGCCACCAATCTCGTTTCACCTTCACCTTCACCTTCTCCCTCTCCCTCTCCCTCGCCTTCGCCCTCGCCTTCGCCCGGTACAGCAAGGCTGAGCGCCACTGTATCGCTCTTCGCAGTTCCCGCGATATTTGTTATGACGCATCTGTAGCTGCCCGTGTCGGATTCCTGCACCGCGGCAACCGTGAATGCCGGGGTAATCGCGCCGGGCACGGGATCTTCGCCCTTCATCCACTGGTAGCACAGCGGCGGCGTTCCTGTCGCCGCAACCGCGAACGTAACGCCGGTGCCGGCGACCACCGCCTGGGACGCAGGTCCGGGTTGCTGTGTGACCTCGGGTGCGGTACCGGCCGCAACGGCACCCCCTGTTCCTTCATACGCCCCAACGTCAAAGCCGTTGCCCTGGGGGCGTATGACATTCCGGAGGTCCACCTCCGGTGCGCCCACCGCGGCGCCTGCGTCAATGCAAGGCGAGCCTTCTGTCAACCGGAAATCCAGGGCGGCGGCATCGGCGAACAACGGATCGCCGTCATGGTTGTTGTGCGACTGGGCAAGCAGGGCATTCATTCCCTGGGGACCGTCGGCGGTCGCGAACGCCCACGGTCCGTTCATCAGGTAGATGCCTTCCTGGTTCGCATTAAAGAGGTTGTTGCTCAACGTGATGTTCGCCGAGGAATCGTTGACGGCGACCGCATAGGGGCTGTTCAACGCGAGCACGCTGTTGACAACGCTTCCGGTTGTGCCCAGGAAACGGATGCCGCCGCCCGGCCCTCCGGCCGTGTTGTCCACTATGGTGCAGTTGGCGACCTGCACCAGACGGTCATATTCAAACAGCGCCGCGGCGCCGCCCCGGTCTGCGGACTGGTTGCCACTGAACACGCAATTGACGACGCGCACCGCCGCGCTGCTCTCGTGCATTTCGACGCCGCCACCGGCGGCGGAGGAATTTCCCTTGAAAACGGACTGGGTCACAGTCAGGCCCGAGCGGTAAGCGCCGATTCCGCCTGCATTCTCCCTTCCCGAATTGCCGGAGAAAAGGCACCGCGCCACGTCCAGATCGCCTTCATGCATTGCGATACCGCCGCCGGCTGCCGCTGAATTTCCAAGCATCACGCAGTCCGAAACGCGGGCCTTTGCATGGCTGATTGAGATCCCGCCGCCGGAACTCACGCCAGGGTTGTCCTGGAACACGCTGCGTTCAATGGCGACATCGTAGCTGCCGTTCATGCAGAGGACAGCGCCGCCGACATAGTCGCCTTGGGTGGTCCCGGCAAAGTCCGTCATCGTGAAGCCGTTGATGCGGATGTCCCAGGCTGCGCTGCACGTAAACGCGCTTATCTGGAGGCCGTTTCCCCGGAGCACCGTGCCCCGCGCCGCCTCATCGCGATCTCTAAAGCGCGGGTTGTCCCTGATGGGGAACCCCCCGTACACCCCCGTGTGCATGCCCACGTTCGCCGTTTGGACCAGCGGGAAGTCCTCGGCCGCGACCCATACGTCCTTGTGCTCCGCGGCGGCTTTGGCCAGGGCGGGCTGCAGCGTGTAGAAGGCTTTCGCCCAGGAGATCGGAAGAGCACACGTCTGAACTCCAGTCACGATCAGAGCTCGTA
>CALDSM010000182.1 GCA_937923585.1 uncultured bacterium | reverse complement strand
GACACCCGCTTGGGCGTCCGGCCGAAAAATGTCAGGTAATGGAAAGTCCGGGCTTAGTAACGGCGGAAACCGCCGCCGCCGCGCGAGTCACTGCGCGGCCCGCGGCTGCTCTCCTCCTTCGGGCGCGCCTCGTTGACCTTCAGCGCGCGGCCGTCAACGTCGCGGCCGTCAAGCGCCTGGATGGCGGACTGCCCTTCGGCCGAGTTCGACATCTCGACGAACGCGAAACCGCGCGAGCGGCCCGATTCGCGATCGGTGACTACGCGGACCGAAGAAACCTGGCCGTAGCCCTCAAACGCTTCGCGAAGGGATTCTTCTTTGGTGGTGAAGGACAGATTGCCCACGAAAATGTTCATGCATTCAACTCCTGTTGTTTCGGGCTTCACGCCCAAGTGCCAAAACTCGGTCGGTTCAGCACAAACAGGGGTCAGGGCAGTTTCACGTAACTCGGACACCAGAGAAGCTGATCGACGTGTGCGCCCGGAAAACGCAATAGGCGCATCCCAGAACACTAGGGTACTATAACAAATTTTCGCCTATTATGCAAACTAAATTTCTGCAAATTATGTATTTAACGGGGTATGCCCGTCACCGGGCCGCGCGCGCCCCGTTCTTCCCCGGCAGCCAGAAATCCCCGCCTTCCAGCCTGAGTTCGCGCGCGATTTGCAGCGAGTAATCGAGTTTGCCCATGTTTGGGTAGCGTCCGTTGGAACCGAAACAGAACTTGACGCCGGCTTCACTGGCGATGCGCAGAAAGTGCAGCTTTGGCAGCTTGAAACTGGAACTGATCTCCATGGCAATGCCCTGCCGCACAAACGCCTCGACAACCTTCTTTACCCGCTGCGGTGTCCAAAGCATCGCATAACTGCCGGCAAACTTCTCCGGCAGCCATGAAACGTTTGCCAGCATGTCTATGGGCTGCCCGTAGAGGATTTCCAGGTGCCAGTCCACGTACGCGTCCATGAAATAGTCGGCGCGGTCGTCAATCACGGCCTCCTTCTCCCAGAGTTTCATGCGCTGGCCGTTGGGGCCGGGAAAGGTCATGGTATCGGTGAGCACATAGTCCAGTGTGGCCAGTGCCTCCTTCGAGAAGCACGAGGACCAGTCCGTCCATTCGGCCTGCACGCCCTTGTATACGCCCTTCCCCTCCAGTTCGCCGGTCCAGGAAAGCAGTTCAGCGTCGTTGCTCAGCACGCGCGGATAGACGTTCTCTTTGGTGCCCGCATGCTCCACCATTCCGTAAAGGACGCCCTGCTGCCCGGACAGCGCCACAATCTCATCCACCGTGCTCTTGTCCGGGTGTACATGCAGGTCCACCAGCGGAAGCCCGTCCGGGCTTGCGGGAATGTCGCCCCGTGTGGCGCACCCCGCCACGGCCAGTGCGGCCGCCGTTGCGCCTGTGCCCAGGAAGGACCGCCGTGTCATGCCGCCATGGCTCATTGTTCACCTCCGTCAGTTTCTGCGGGCAATGGATGCTCCCCATACTCTATGGGCGAAGACCTGGGATGTCAACCTTGTCTCGAACCGGGTCAGCGCAGGCCCGTGGGCGCGGTCGCGTCCGTGCCGGTCCGTGTCCGTTCGTGTCCGTCCGTGTTTTCCCCGCCTTCAAACGCTGCCGGCAGGGATGTCGGCGCTCCCGCTATCCGATCTTGACGATCATGCGGTTGTTGTAGAGGTAACGCGCGACGATCCAGCAGCCGATGTAGCAGGCGGCGAAGGCGGCATAGGCGGCGGGCGCGCTGCTGGTGAAGGGGATGATGCCGCCGTGAATGTCGGTGTACATGCCGCTCAGCATGTAAATTACGAGCGGGTTCGCGCCGACCACGGTGAGCGTGGGCAGTTCAATGCCGCCGCGGTCGCAAAGCATGTAAAAGGGCAGGTAGCACAGAAACGCGATGCCCGTGGCCAGCACCGGGTAGGGTGCCGTCATGGCCTGCTGGGAAAAGCGCCAGAAGATGGGGTCGTTTGGCCAGAGCGCTCGCATGCCCGCATGCAGCGCCCAGCCCGCCAGACACAGCCCCACACCCCAGGCAAGGCAGCCGCGCACGGTGCGCTTCGGGTCGCCGTGGGCCACGAGATCATAGATGATGGTGCCGAAGAGAAGGCTGAAGCACCAGCTCAGCGGGCCGAGGGGGCCGCCGTCAAAGCTGCTCGCCATGTCCCAGGCGCCATAGCCCGTGAACATGAACAGCCCCTGGTAGAGGGCCATGTAAACACACGCCGCAGCAACGCGCCATGCCGTGCCCAGGCCGATGAAAGGCAAAGCCAGGATGCCGGAAAGGCCAATGTCCACCAGCGCGTCCCACCAGCCGCGCCAGTTGATCGGATCGTAGTACACGATGCCGACCAGCGTGAGGATCAGGTAGCGGCGAAACCCAATCCACAGCGCCCTGCGCAGCCCCTCTTTCGCGCGGTTGCGCAAAAAGGACAGGCGGAAACCCACCCCGGCCACAAACAAAAAGATGGGCGCGATGGTGTCAGCGTAGGTGATGTACTCGCTGTGATGCTTGAAGAACTCGGGGATGTTGTCAAAGCGCCCGAGAAAGTTCACGAAGATCATGCCAAATATCGTGTAGCCCCGGTACTGGTCCAGGGACAGGATTCGCCCCGCAAGGGGGGATTTGTCGTTCATGGCAGACATGCAGACTCCGAATGTCCGTTGGTTTCCGTCCCCGTGCTCCCGTACGGCAATGATAGCAGGCTTCAAAGGGGGGTGTCCATTGGACCGTGTGCGAACCGGAAAGGTGACAACAATCCCGAAACGGCCGATGAGCCCCGTCCAATGTCCCTTCCAACTACGCGGAAGGCCCGATCATTTTGGAGGGATCAACCTCGACATCGAATTCCTCCGACGTGAGCAGGCCCGATTTGACGGCCTCCTCCTTGAGTGTGGTGCCGTTGGCGTGGGCCGTCTTGGCGATCTTGGCCGCGTTGTCGTAGCCGATGCGCCGGTTGAGCGCGGTCACGAGCATGAGCGAATTGTTCAGGTGCTCGCGGATGCGCTTCTCGTTGGCGACAATGCCGTCCACGCAATGCTCGCGGAACGAGTCGGCCGCGTCCGCCAGCAGCCGGACGGACTGGAGCACGTTGTATATGATGACCGGCTTGAACACGTTCAGTTCGAAATTGCCCGAGGCGCCGGCGAAGTTTACCGTCACGTCGTTACCCATCACCTGCACCGCCACCATGGTCATGGCCTCGCTCTGCGTGGGGTTGACCTTGCCCGGCATGATGGACGAGCCCGGCTCGTTTTCCGGCAGTTGCAGTTCGCCCAGGCCGCAGCGCGGGCCGCTGCCAAGCCAGCGCACGTCGTTGGCGATCTTCATCAGCGACGCGGCCAGCGTCTTGAGCGCGCCGTGCGTCATCACCATCGCATCGTGCGCGGCCAGCGCCTCGAACTTGCTCGGCGCGGAGCTGAATGACAGTCCGGTCAGCGAGGAAATCGTCTCCGCCATGGCCTCGGCGTATCCGATCTTGGTGTTGAGCCCGGTGCCGACCGCCGTGCCGCCGATGGCCAGTTCCGCGAGCAGCGGCAGCGTCTGCCTGACCCGTTCGATGCCGTTCGCCACCTGCTGCGCGTAACCGGAAAACTCCTGGCCCAAGGTCAGCGGCGTGGCATCCATCAGATGGGTGCGCCCAATCTTGATGATGCCCTGGAACGCCTCCGCCTTCTCGTGCAGCGCGGCATGCAGCAGTTCCAGTGCCGGGATGAGCCTGCGCTCGATCTGCTCCACCGCGGCAATGCTCATCGCCGTGGGGAAGGTGTCGTTCGACGACTGCGACATGTTCACGTGGTCGTTCGGGTGGACCGGCTTCTTGCTGCCCATTTCCCCGCCGAGCATTTCGATGGCCCGGTTCGAAATGACCTCGTTCGCGTTCATGTTCGTCTGGGTGCCGCTGCCGGTCTGCCAGATGACCAGCGGAAAATGTCCGTCGAGCTTCCCCGAGATGACCTCGTCCGCCGCATCGCGAATGGCCGCCGCCAGTTTCGGGTCCAGCAGGCCCATGCGCTCGTTGACGAGCGCGGCGGCCTTCTTCAGCGTGCCCAGCGCGCGAATCAGTTCACGCGGCATGCGCTCGCCGCCGATCTTGAAGTTCTCCAGCGAGCGCGCCGTCTGGCAGCCGTAGTACCGGTCCGCCGGCACCTTCATCTCGCCCATCGTGTCCTTCTCAACGCGATAGTCCATGTCTCGTCTCCGTCAGGTCTCCGTCTCCCGCGCGCAATTATCCCCCGTCAGCACGGACCCGGTCAACGGGGCTTTTCACTGATAAGCGCTCCAAAGAACGCTCAAGGGCGGCACCACATTCTATTGAGTGCGGCGGCCATGCCGCCGCTTTTCTTCGCCGGGGCCGTGCCCCGGCGGGCGGAAGCATGGCTTCCGCCATCCAAAGTTACGGCGTGGGCGGCGCACTCAAAGAACGGACCATGCAATTGCATCCTGATGTTTCTTCGCGTATTGTGTGCGCCATGCGCACGCACTCCCCCCGTGACAACCGCACCGCCGCGCTGCAAATGGTCGGCGCGGTGTTCTGCATTGCCACCCTGGCCGCGCTGGCCCACGGCCTGCGCAACGATTTGCCGTGGCAAATCATCGCATGCGCCCGGTCGGCCGTCACGCTGGCCGTGGCGCTGGTGCTGCTGTGCTGGACCGGCGCGCCGCTGGTCATCCGTGGCAACACCGCGCTGTGGGTGCGCAGCCTGTTCGGCTCCATGGGGCTGCTGCTTACCTTCTATTCGGTGAGCCGCCTGCCCGTGACCGACACCATCGTGCTTTTCGCCACGACGCCCATCTGGATCACGCTGATTCTCGCGCTGCTGGGCGAGGCCAGGCCCGCGCCGGGCGCGTGGCTGCACATTCTGCTTGCCGTGGGCGGGGTCTGGGTGATGTACCGGCCCACCTTTGACGCCGCCGCGCTGCCATTGCTGCTTGCGCTGGCCGGGGCCGTTGCGATTGCCGTCGCCATGGTGGGGCTGAGCCTGTCGCGCGACTACCCGCACGTCAGCATTGTGGCCCATTTCACCGGCACCGCCACGCTGGTCACGCTGGCCCTGTCCGTTCCCGTGTTCAACGCAGGCACCTTTGCCGCGCTTGCCGTGCCGCGCAATGCGGCGGCGTTGCTGGCCATAGGCACTGCGGGCACGGTGTCGCAACTGCTCATGACGGCGGCCTACCGCCGCGGCAACGCCACCCTGGTCGCGCTGGCGGGGCTCACGCAAATCATCTTTGGCGCGGTCTACGATATTGCCCTGTTCGGCCACACGCCGGATGCCTGGAAGGCGCTCGGAATGGGGATGATCGCGTTGGGAATCGCGCTGAACGTGCTGCAGGGCCGCCGCCCAAACGCGGAATCGGCGTGACGTGTCCCGTTTAGAAGGTGAAGTTGCCCGCCAGGGCAAAGGTGTTTATAAGCGCGGTGTACTTCTCCGTGCCCCAGATGCCCTTGTCCACGTCGTTCTTGCCCCAGCCGGTTGTCACGCTGGCGTCCAGCGTGAAGGTGTCGGTGAATTTGTGGGAGGCGCCGGCACAAATGGACCAGCCCGGCGTGTCCATCGTGAGCGTGTTCACCTTCTCGTCGGGAACCGCCTGGCTCATGTAGCCGCCGCCGCCGCGGAGGGTCCAGCGGTCCGTGACCTTGTAGCTGGCGCCCAGGTTCACGGTGAAGTTGTCCCTCCAGTTCATGCAGGTGGTCTTGCTGATGCCCAGGTTCTTGAACTTGAGCGTCATGTCGTTGGGCGTGCTTGAGTAGTTGACAAAGTACCAGTTCGCCGCGATTTGAAGCCGGTCCGTGGCTTTCCACGCCGCCGCCACATCCAGACGCGACGGGAAGGTGAACGAGCTGTCAAAGTCGTCGCGCACGCCGAAGGGGCCAAGCCAGATGGTCGAGCGCCCGTCCAGGTGCGCCTTCACAGCGCTCATCCAGTTCACCCCGACAATGACGCCGTTGTCAAAATCGTACGTGGCGCCAAAGCCCGCCCCCAGCCCCAGGCCGTAGGCGGTGTTGTGCGTGTAGACGGGCAGCGGGCGGCAGTTGATGTCCAGGGGGGCCTTGTAGATGAACTGCGCCACGCCCAGGATCAGCCCCGCGCCGACCGAAAGGTGGTCTGTGACTTTCGCTGCAAGCGAGGGCACGGTGCTCACCGTGGCGATCATCGTCTCCGTGTCGTAGCCGAGCTGCTGCGGGTTGTTGTTGAACTTGCTGCCCAGGCCGTAGGTTGTCTGCACGCCCACCCCGAAGGCAAGCCAGTCGTTGAGCGGCTGGCCGTACTGAAGATAGGGCAGGGGGCTGAAGGTCGTGGCGGAGTTGACCTTTCTGCCGTAGGCCGTGGTGTAGGTGAAATGGGGCCGGACGATCTCCACCGTGGCATCCGCCCACACGCCCGTCAACTGTGTTTTCGCGGCAAGGTTGTCCTGAAGCTTCAAACCGTCAGGATCGCCGCCAAGGCCGATATCGCGCGTCCCAACCGCCGCAGGACGGTTTAGGGCTCCTCCCCAGGCAAGGGACGTTACCGTGAGCAGTGCAACCATAAACACAATATGCCGGGACAAAGATACTGCGTGCGACATGGGGGGATTTTCCGGGGGCGTGGAGCCCGTACGCCTGACCACTTCCGTTCCCAGGCATGCCACATAGCCGCGCCCGCAAAACGGTTCGGCTTTTTACCCGATCATGCCATTGAATTTCAAGCATTCACTGAAATTATAGTTTTCTATATGCGGTCAGTCCGTCAAATGAAAGCCTTTTTCCTTGTGAAATATGCGCAAGTCTGGAAAAGCCCCGTTACCTTATCCCCGCGAGGGCCCGCAGATACTCCCGGTTCATGATGGTGATGTTTTCCACCTTGACTTCCTTGGGGCAGGACGCCTCGCACTCGTAGTGCTTGGAGCAGCTTCCAAATCCCTCCGCGTCCATTTGCCGCACCATGGCCGCCACGCGTTCGTTCCGTTCGGGATGTCCCTGGGGCAGCTTGCACAACTGGGTGATTTTGGCCGAGGTGAACAGGCTTGCCGAGGCGTTGGGGCATGCCGCCACGCAGGCGCCGCAGCCAATGCATGCCGCGGCGTCCATGGCGCGCTCGGCATGCTCGCGGCGGATGGGGATGGTGTGCGCCTCGGGTGCCTGTCCCGTGCGCACGGTCACATAGCCGCCTGCCTGGATGATGCGGTCGAGCGCCGAACGGTCCACCACGAGGTCCTTGATGATGGGAAACGGCTTGGCGCGGAACGGCTCGATGATAATCGTGTCGCCGTCCTTGAACGAGCGCATGTGCAGTTGGCAAAGGGTGGTGGCCGCGCGCGGGCCGTGGGCCTGCCCGTTCACCACAGCGCCGCAGGAGCCGCAGATGCCTTCGCGGCAGTCGTGGTCAAAGGCAATCGGTTCCCTGCCGGATCCTTCCAGTTCGGCATTGACCACGTCCAGCATTTCCAGGAAGGAGATGTCCTTTGAGACACCTTTTGCGGGATGCACTTCAAACCGGCCCGGAACGCGGCCGTTCTTTTGCCGCCACACCTTGAGCGTCAGGTTGATCGTTCCGCCGTCCATTACTTGTAACTCCTTTGCGTGAAAACTGGGAGCGCCGGCATCCCTGCCGGCTGCCCCGCTCTTCTCTCTTGCTCCTGCTCTTGCTCTTAATCTTGCTCGAAATCAACAGGAACCAAGAAGGTTATGCAAGTGTCTTTCAAGAACGGGTCGTGTTGTTCCCGCCATTGTACTAATCACCAAACTGGAGCAAGAGCAAGATTAAGAGCAAGAGCAAGAAAGAACGTTTGCTCCATTTGGCCAATGTGTTGCCTATTTGTAGCTCCTCTGCATCAGATGCACTTCCTCAAAGTTGAGCGGCTCCTCGTTTCGCACGGGGGCCCGGTCGGGACCGGCATACTCCCATGCGGCCACGTGGCAGAAGCGCTCGTCGTCGCGTTTTGCCTCGCCGTCGGGGGTCTGCGACTCCTCCCGGAAGTGGCCGCCGCAGGATTCCGTGCGCTGAAGCGCGTCGAGCACCAGCAGTTCGGCAAATTCGAGAAAGTCTGCCATGCGCAGTGCGCGCTCCAGCACCTGGTTGAAGTCGCCGGGCTCGCCGGCCACATTCACATTGCTCCAGAATTGCTCGCGAATCTCGGGGATCTTCGCCAGCGCCTCGCGCAGTCCGGCATCATTGCGGCCCATGCCGCACTTGTTCCAGAGCAGCAGGCCGAGTTCACGGTGAATGTCGTTGACGGTGCGCTTGCCACGGATCTTCATCACGCGGTCAATGCGTGCCCGGGCGTTCCGCTCCGCGGCCTTTGCCTCGGGCGCATCATCGGCCACCTTCGCGGGTCCGGCCTGCGCCAGGTAGTCGCCGATGGTGTAGGGGATGACGAAGTAACCGTCGGCCAGCCCTTGCATGAGCGCGCTCGCGCCGAGCCGGTTCGCGCCGTGGTCGGAGAAGTTGGCCTCGCCCAGCACGTGGAGCCCGGGAATGGTGCTCATGAGGTTGTAGTCCACCCAGAGCCCGCCCATGGCGTAGTGGACGGCGGGAAAGATTTGCATGGGCCGCCTGTAGGGGTCCTCGTCCATAATCCGCTCGTACATCTCAAAGAGGTTGCCGTACTTCTCCTCGATGACGGCCTTGCCGTCGCGGGCGAGCGCGTCGCGGAAATCGAGATAGACCGCGTTGCCGCCGTTGATGCCCCGGCCCGCGTCGCACACCGCCTTGGCGTTGCGCGAGGCCACGTCGCGCGGGACCAGGTTGCCGAAGCTGGGATACTTCTCCTCCAGATAATAGTCGCGCTCGCTCTCGGGAATCTGGTCCGGCGGACGCCGGTCGCCCGCCTTGCGGGGCACCCAGATCCGTCCGTCATTGCGCAGGCTCTCGCTCATGAGCGTGAGTTTGGATTGCAGGTCGCCGTGGACGGGGATGCAGGTCGGATGAATCTGCGTGTAGCAGGGATTGGCGAAGCACGCCCCGCGCTTGTAGGCCTGCCATGCTGCGGACACGTTGCAGGTCTTGCCGTTGGTGGACAGGTAGAACACGTTGCCGTAGCCGCCCGTGGCAAGCACCACCGCGTCGCCCGTGTGCGATTCGATGGCGCCCGTAATCAGATTGCGGCAGACGAGGCCCGCGGCGCGGCCGTTCACCACGATCAGGTCCATCATCTCGCGCCGGGGAAACAGCGTCACGCGGCCGTTGGCGGCCTCCTTCATCAGTGCGCCGTAGGCGCCGAGCAGCAGTTGCTGTCCCGTCTGCCCGCGCGCGTAGAAGGTGCGCGACACCTGCGCGCCGCCGAAGGATCGGTTGTCGAGATAGCCGCCGTATTCGCGCGCAAAGGGCACGCCCTGCGCCACGCACTGGTCAATGATGGACGTGCTCACCTCGGCCAGGCGGTGTACGTTCGCCTCGCGCGACCGGTAGTCGCCGCCCTTGATGGTGTCGTAGAACAGGCGGTGCACGCTGTCGCCGTCGTTCTGGTAATTCTTGGCCGCGTTGATGCCGCCCTGCGCGGCGATGCTGTGGGCGCGCCGCGGCGAGTCGTTGATGCAGAAGGTGTGGACGTTGTAGCCCAGTTCCGCCAGCGACGCGGAGGCCGACGCGCCCGCCAGGCCGGTGCCCACGACCAGCACGGTGAACTTGCGCTTGTTCGCCGGGTTCACCAGTTTCATTTCATGGCGGTGGCGGTTCCATTTTTCCGCAAGCGGGCCGCCGGGTATCTTTGCATCGAGCTTCATTGCGTGGCTCCCGTGAAAAGGTCAGGACAAGAGATGCGCCTTGAGGAGCACATACAGGGGAATGGATATGAACCCAAGCGCCACCAGCGCCCCCGCCACGCGGGCTGTGAGGTCGGCACCCCGCGTGGCCCGGTCGGCCAGAAGGCCCATCGTGACCCACAGGCTTGAAAGCAGGTGGCTGAAATGGAGGCCCAGCACCCACATCGCGAGGATATAGAGGCCCGAATGCACCGGGTCCGCAAAGCCGTTGAACACCACGCCGTACAGCCCCAGGCTCTGGCCGTGTACCATCGAGCGGACACCGGCCTTGTCGGCAAAGGTGAAGTCGTACACGTGCAGCGCGAGAAAGCACAGGATAATCAGCCCCGTGTAGATCATGGTGCGCGTGCCGAGGCTCCGGCCGGCGCGCCGCACGGTGACCGCGTAGCGCGCATTCCGCGCGCCCATGCCGCGCAGTTTGAGCCAGACTGTCATCGTCACATGGAGCAGCAGTGAGCCAAGCATGGCCAGGCGCAGCAGGGAAAGCACCGGCCCGAGATCCTGCAGGTGCTTCGCATAGGCGTTGAATGTCTCCGGGCCTGCAAAGAGCAGCAGGTTGCCGGCGAGGTGTCCGAAAATGAACAGCACCATGACAATCCCGGAGAGGGCTGCCGCCAGTTCCATCACCACAGTCGTCGTCAGCAGGCTCCTGCAAGAGCGCGTGTCAGTCATGTCCAAGCATCCCAACCAGTTGTGACCCTTTCACAAAACGGTCCGGGCGGCGGAAAAATTTCTTCATGACGGCCCCGCGGCGCATCAGTCTATCCGCTGCCGGTGCAGGGCGGGGTCCACCGCGGCCGCCATTGCGGCCACATCGAGTCCGCCGCCGAGAAACTCCGCCATGGTCCGCGCCGTGTCTTCCGGGCAGTTCATGGCGCTTCGGTGGTCCACGTAGAGCGTGCGGAGGTTGGGCTGCACCGCCGCCCACCGCTCCGCCTGCCACAGGTGCTTCCGGTAGAGCGCGCCCATGCGCCGGTCGTCCGCGGCCGGGTCCGCCACGGGTATGCCCCGCCGCGCCAGCATGGCGCGCTGCGATGCAAGCACCTCGGACAGCGCGCGGCGGATGAAGACCACGCGGTAGGCATGGGTGGGCGGGAGTTCGGCAAGCAGGAAGGAGATCACCTTCACCGCTTTGCCCCGCGCCAGGGGCACCCAGTCCTTGTCCTCGGCGAGCCGCTTCACCCGCTCAAACTCGAAATAGCCTTTCGGGTTGTCGGCATCCGCTGCCCGTATCTCATCCGTCAGTACCGGCATTCCGCCCGCCTGCAGCATCCGCATGAGCATGGAAGTGCCCGAGCGGGGCAGTCCGGACACCACCGTGACAAAGGACAGGGACTGCACAGTGTCCCGTGCGGGGGGAATTTCCACGTTCATGTCCAACTTCGGCAAGCCTCATTTTCTCAGGCGCCCGGCCTGCCGTATGGCGCGCGCACACAAGTGCTCACAGCCAGAATAAGCAACTCCGGGAACCCTTATCCATAGTTGAAACCCCTGAAATTTCGTCAGATTTCTCCGCATAAGAGTGAACCATTGCCCCCCCTTGAGACAAGCACGCCGCACCGGGATTCCGGCGCGGCGCGAAATTAGCAGACTGTCTGTCCCGGCTAGGCCGTGCGGCTGAGGCGTTCCTCAATGAGGCTAATGCGCCGGTGGAGGAACTCCATCAGTTTCTCGTGCAGTTCCCTGTTGGCCGCGGCCACGAGGGAGAGGTGATTGGTCTCGCTGCTGTCCAGCAGCAGCACGCTGTCAAAATTCTTGCCGTAGGCGTCGGTAACCGTGCATCCCGCCTCCTGTGCAATGAGCAGCGATGCGGCGAGGTCATAGGGCGCCACGCCGATCACGCGCCCGCCACCCGCGCGCTGGAACATGTCACGCACCCGGTTCGGTATGTCGCGGAAATACCGGTTTGCCACGTCAACGCAGGCGTCCAACTGGTCGGTCAGCAGCCGGGTAAGGCTGTGGGCCGTGCTGTTGCACGCGAAGAAGCCGCCTTTCAGGCTGGAAACGTCAATCAGCCGGGCCGTGGTCGGAAAGATCAGTTCGGCCGGCC